>NZ_FNVI01000039.1:0-34404 GCF_900107945.1 Methylobacterium sp. 190mf
AGTCTACGTCGATCAGGTCCTGGTGCCCGAACTCGCACCCGGGGACATCGTGATCATGGACAATCTCGGCAGCCACAAAGGCCCGGCCGTGCGCGCGGCGATCGAGGCGGCGGGCGCGCGGCTCCTGTTCCTCCCGCCCTACTCGCCGGACTTCAATCCGATCGAGATGGCGTTCTCGAAGTTGAAGGCGGGGCTGCGCAAGGCCGCCGAGCGCACGCGCGAAGGGCTCTGGACCACAATCGGGCGGCTCGTCGATGCCGTCACGCCCGACGAGGCTGCAAACTTCTTCGTCGCGGCAGGATACGACCCCAATTAAACCGAAACCGCTCTAGGCGAGCGGCCCTGCCGGCCGGCACTGCCGGGTGGGCGGTGCGGGCGCGACCGGTATGACCGCTCGGCGCGCCGCGGGCCTGCTCGTCGGTGCGGGATCGGCTATAGGAGACCGATGGCCTCCTCCCCGCCCCCGACCCGCGTGAAGATCTGCGGGCTCAGCACCGAAGCGACCCTGACCGCCGCTCTGGAGGCCGGGGCGGACTGGATCGGCCTCGTGCACTTCCCCCGCAGTCCCCGGCACGTGGCGCTGGCGGGGGCCGCCGCGCTGTCCGCTCTGGCCCGCGGCCGGGCCGAGCGGGTCATCCTGCTCGTCGATCCGGACGACGCGCTTCTCGCCGCGTCCGTCGAGGCGGTGGATCCGGATCTCGTCCAGCTCCACGGCCGGGAGAGCCCGGAGCGCGTCGCGGCGATCCGTGCCCGGACCGGGCGGCCGGTGATGAAGGCGCTCGGCATCGCGACGTCGGCGGATCTCGCGGCCCTGCCGGCCTACGCGGCGGTCGCCGACCGGATCCTGCTGGACGCCAAGGCGCCGCCGGACGCCGCCCTGCCGGGCGGCAACGGCCGGCGCTTCGATTGGGAGATCCTGCGCGGCGCCGCGCTCCCGCCCGGGACCATGCTGTCGGGCGGACTGGATGCCGGAAACGTGGCCGACGCCCTCGCCCGCACGGGGATCGGCGCCGTCGACGTCTCGTCGGGTGTCGAGACGGCGCCCGGGGTGAAGGATCCGGCGAAGATCGCGGCCTTCGTGGCGGCCGCGCGCGGCCGGCGCTGAGGGGGCCGCCTCAGCGCGGGGCCGGCAGGGCCGTCCGGCCGGTATTCGGGACCGTGTAGACGCCCGAGGTCTCGGTCTCCGGCGCGTAGGCCCGCAGGCGGGTCGCCTCGCGCTCGTGCCGGACGGCCTCGCGGCGGTGATAGCGCGCCCGCGCGCGGGTCTTGCCCTGGCCGAGCCACGTGAAGATGCCGCCCACCACGATGCCCAGGGCCACCGCGCCGAACAGGATCGCGTAGAGCGGGAGATCGACGCTGAAGACCGGCGCGTCCACGTTGAACGGATCGAAGGAGAGCCGCACCGGCGCGCGATTGGCCACCGCCAGGAGGATCACCAGGGCGGCGATCGGCAGCAGCACGAGGCTCTTCAGGAAACGGATCATCGCGCTCACAGGTCCTTCCTACTCGGCGGCCGAGGCATTCTCGCCGATCCCGGCGGCGTTCAGGCGCTGGCGCATCTCCTTGCCGGTCTTGAACACGGGGATCGCCTTCTCGGACACGGCAACGGCGGCACCCGTGCGCGGGTTGCGTCCCCGGCGCGCCTCCCGGCGCTTGACCGAGAAAGCGCCGAAGCCGCGCAGCTCGACCCGGTCGCCGCGGGCCAGCGCGTCGGAAATGGTGTCGAGGATCGCGTTGACCAGGATCTCCACGTCGCGCTGGTAGAGATGCGGGTTCTGCTCGGCGATCTTGAGGACGAGCTCCGACTTGATCATGGCGTGGGATCTTCTCGCGGGATCGGGGCGGGCTGCGCGGCGGCGGTCGTTCAGGGTTCCGGGCGCCAGAGGGCGAGCATCCCGCCTCGGGCGGCCTCGGCCTCGGCGCCGACGGATCGCAGCCGCGCCGCCAGGCCTTCCAGGCCGAGGAGGTCGGCGCCGATCCCGGCGGCCGACCACAGGGAGAACCGGCTCTCCGAGGCAGGCTTCCAGTCCTTGATCGGCAGGTTCGTCTGGACGCCGCGGGCGCTCTCCAGCCACGCCACCGCCTGCCGCTCGCCGCCGAGCTCGTCGACGAGCTTCAGCGGCACGCTCTGGCGCCCGCTGAACACCCGTCCGTCCGAGACGGTGCTGAGCTGGGCCGGATCCATGCCGCGGCGCTCCGCGACGAGGCCCTTGAACCACGCGTAGGTGTCGCCCACCACGGAGGCCAGCGCGGCGCGCGCCTCCGGCGAGGTCGGGGTGAAGCCCGAGGGCTCGGCCTTGAGCGGCGACGACTTCACCGACTCGACCTTGACGCCGACCTTGTCCAGCAGACCCGAGAAGTCGGGGTACTGGAACAGCACGCCGATCGAGCCGACCAGGCTGGTCTCGCGCGCGACGATGTGATCGGCCGCGATCGCGGTGATGTAGGCGCCGGACGCGGCGGTGCCGTCCACGAAGGCCACGATCGGCTTCTTGGCGGCGAGCGTCCGGAGGTTGCGGAAGATCTCCTCCGAGCCCGTAGTCGTGCCGCCCGGCGAGTTGATCGAGACGATCACGCCCTTCACGGCGTCCGAATCGCCGACCCGCTTCATCAGCTTGGCGGTGGCCTCGCTCCCGGCGATGAAGCCCGAGACGGAGATGCGGGCGATCTGGGGCTGCACCGCGAAGGCGCCGTCCGCGCCCGTCCGCACCCGGTACCCGAGGGCCCCGACCGCCACGATGAGGCCGCCGACGCCGAGCACGCGCCAGAGGGACAACCTGCGGCGCAGGCGCCGCCGGTCAATCAGCAGTTCGGCATCGGCTGCCATGCTGTCGCTTCCCCTAAAGCACCCCGACCGGCCCCTCGACGGGGTGCGGGAGGCGTACCCCCGCGCCGGGCAAGTCCTTGGTTTCCTTCGGCTCGCCCGGCCCGAGCCGAGCGAGGCCGGTGTTCTAGAGCATTTTCCGCGGGCCTGGATACGGGGCGCGCGAAGAAAATGACGGGGCCGCCCGTCGCTGTCGCGTCGGGCGGCACGACCGGACCGGCCGCGCGCTCCTGGCAACCTTGGATTGCCGGCGCCCAAAGAAAAACCCGCCCGGGACCGGGGTCCCGCGCGGGTCTCAACCGTCGGCTCCGCCGCCCGGACAGGCCGGGCGGCGGAGCCAGTGTCTCACTCGTCGTCGGAGCGCTTCTTGTTGAAGGCGGCGCCGAGGATGTCGCCGAGGGAGGCACCCGAATCGGCAGAGCCGAACTGGGCCATGGCCTCCTTCTCCTCGGCGACCTCGAGGGCCTTGATCGAGACCTGCACGCGGCGGGCCTTCCGGTCGAACTGGACGACGCGGGCGTCGAACTTCTCGCCGGTGGCGAAGCGCTCGGGGCGCTGGTCGCCGCGGTCGCGGGCGAGTTCGGCCCGGCGGATGAAGGTCTGCATGTCGGTGTCGACGATCTTCACCTCGACGCCGGCATCCTTGACCTCGACCACCTCACAGGTGACGATCTGACCCTTCTTGATCTCGCCGGCCTCGGCGAAGGGGTCACCGCCGAGCTGCTTCACGCCCAGCGAGATCCGCTCCTTCTCGACGTCGACGTCGAGAACCTGGGCGCGGACCATGTCGCCCTTCTTGAACTCCTCGATGACCTGCTCGCCGGGACGGTTCCAGTCGAGATCCGACAGGTGGACCATGCCGTCGACGTCGCCCTCGAGGCCGATGAACAGGCCGAACTCGGTCTTGTTCTTGACCTCGCCCTCGACCTCGGAACCGACCGGGTGCTTCTCGGCGAAGGCCTCCCAGGGGTTCTGCAGGGTCTGCTTGAGGCCCAGCGAGATGCGGCGCTTGACCGGATCGACCTCCAGGATCTGAACCTCGACCTCCTGGGAGGTGGAGACGATCTTGCCCGGATGGACGTTCTTCTTGGTCCAGCTCATCTCGGAGACGTGGATCAGGCCCTCGATCCCCGGCTCCAGCTCCACGAAGGCGCCGTAATCGGTGATGTTGGTCACGCGGCCCTTGAGCTTGGCGCCCTCCGGGTAGCGGGCGGCGATGCCCTCCCACGGATCGGCGAGCAGCTGCTTGATGCCGAGCGAGATGCGGTGCGTCTCGTGGTTGATCTTGATGATCTTGACCTTCACGGTCTGGCCGATCGTGACCACCTCGGACGGGTGGTTCACGCGGCGCCACGCCATGTCGGTGACGTGCAGCAGGCCGTCGATCCCGCCGAGGTCGACGAACGCGCCGTACTCGGTGATGTTCTTGACGACGCCGTCGATGACCTGACCTTCCTCAAGGTTGGCCACCAGCTCGGAGCGCTGCTCGGCGCGGCTCTCCTCGAGGACGGTGCGGCGCGACACGACGATGTTGCCGCGGCGGCGATCCATCTTGAGGATCTGGAACGGCTGCGGGGTGCCCAGCAGCGGGGTGACGTCGCGGACCGGGCGGATGTCGACCTGCGAGCGCGGCAGGAACGCCACGGCGCCGTCGAGGTCGACCGTGTAGCCGCCCTTGACCTGGTTGAAGATCGTGCCGGTGACGCGGTCGTTGTTCTCGAACGACTTCTCGAGCTTGACCCAGCTCTCCTCGCGGCGCGCCTTGTCGCGCGAGATGACGGCCTCGCCGAGCGCGTTCTCGATCCGGTCGACGTAGACCTCGACCTCGTCGCCGACCTTCAGCTCGCCCTCGCGGCCGGGACCGGTGAATTCCTTGAGCGCGACACGGCCTTCCGTCTTGGCGCCGATGTCGATGACGGCCACGTCCTTCTCGATCGCGACGACGCGACCCTTGACGACGGAGCCTTCGGTGATCTCGTGTTCGAGGAAGCTCTCCTCGAGGAGGGCTGCGAAATCCTCGCGGCTCGGGCCACGCCCCAGAGCGGTACCTGCGGTCATTCTGTCTCCTGAACGGCCCCCGGCGGAGGCCCGTTGCGTCGGCGGCTCGCGTTGCAGGCGCCCCCGTTCGCCGCGGCCTTCCCGGAGTCTTTCGGGAGAGGCGACCGGTCCCGCGGGACCCGGTTTGCCGACGCGTCGATACGGATGACGAGGGCGGTCCGTCCGGCGGCCCGGCGGGCGCGCCAGAAGACGAGCGCGCGAGGGCGGATCCGGGAGGACGCGCGTCCCATACAGCATCGGCCTTGCGACTTCAACCGATTAGGGTTTTAGGCTCGCGGGGCGGAGGACGGTCCGCGGGGTCCGGGCGATATCGGTGGTCTTGCCGCCGGCCGCAGATCCGGCAAACTTGTCCGCCGTCGAACGTTTGCGGTCGCGCTTCCGACGGCCGAGGGGGCAACCCCGCTCGACCGAGGTCCGCGCCGGTCGGCGATCCGGGGCGTAAGGGGGTGAAGCGTGGGTTGTCCTGATCTCGACTCTCGGGCTGCCCGCCGTCGGCGCGGCGGCACCGCGCGCTCCGCGCGATCCGGGGCCTGAGCCCCCGATGCCGAACGGGTACAACACCCCGATGGAGATGCTGGCGCGCAAGCTCGACAGTATCGCGCGGCTCGCCGATTCCGACCGCGCGGCGCTTCTCGATCTGCCGCACACGGTCCGGAACCTGCCGGCCCGCCACGACATCGTCCGGTTCGGCGACCGACCGACCCACAGCTGCCTCGTCCTCCAGGGCTGGGTCTACCGCTACGCCGCCCTCGCCGAGGGGGGGCGGCAGATCCTGTCGTTCTACATCGCGGGCGACCTGCCGGATCTGCAGAGCCTCCACCTGCACCGGATGGATCACAACCTCGCCACCCTGACGCCCTGCGTCGTGGCGCTGATCGCGCACGACGACCTGCGCGCGGTCCTCCTGCGCAATCCGGGGCTCGCCGGCACCCTCTGGCGCGACAGCCTCATCGACGCCGCCCATTACCGCGAGCGGATCACCAGCCTCGGGCGGCGGCAGGCGCTGGGCCGCGTGGCCCACCTGTTCTGCGAGCTGTACCTGCGGCAGAAGGCGGTCGGGCTCGCGCGCGGCCTGAGCTGCCCCCTGGTGCCCAAGCAGTCCGAACTCGCCGACGCGCTCGGCCTGACGAGCGTCCACCTGAACCGGGTCCTGCGCACTCTGCGTGGACGTGGGCTCGTTACGCTGAGCGGCGGCATCCTGACCATTGAGGATTGGGACGCGCTGACGGAGGTTGCGGAGTTCGACCAGACGTTCCTGCACCTGGCGAACAACCCGGCGCCGGCCCGAGAGACCGCCGAGGCGGTCTAGCGGGTGGGGCCGGGTGACGCGGCGGGCGCGCGCCTCAGGCGGCCCGGGCCAGGGTCTCCGGCGGCTCGACCACCGCGTCGGTGTGGACGTCGAACCGGACCAGATGGGCGGCACCGAAGCTCGTCGTCAGGGCGCAGTCGGTGGCGTCGCGGCCGCGGGCCATGACGATGCGGCCGATGCGGGGCCTGTTGTGGCGGGCGTCGAACGTGTACCAGCGCGGCCCCTCGGGCCCTTCCAGGAAGACCTCGAACCACGCGGAGAAGTCCATCGGCGCCGGGTCCTTCGGCACGCCGATATCGCCGAGGTAGCCGGTGGCGTAGCGCGCCGGGATGTTCATGCACCGGCACAGGGTGATCGCCAGATGCGCGAAGTCCCGACACACGCCGACGCCCTGCGTGTAGCCGTCGAAGGCGGTGCGGGTCGCGTCGGCCTGCTGGTAGTCGAAGCGCAGGCGGGTATGGGCGAAGTCGACGATCGCCTGGACGCGGGCCCAGCCCTCCGGCGTGCCGCCGAACAGGGACCACGCGATGCCCGACAGCTTGTCGGTGTCGCAGTAGCGGGAGCCGAGCAGGTACGGCACGACCTCGTCGGGCAGGTCCTGGACGGCGATCTGCCGGGCGCCGGGGACCTGATCGTCCGGCAGCCCGCTGTCGGCGATCGTGAAATCGGCCGCCATGGTGATCCGGCCGCCCGGCGCGACGATGCGCGTGCAGACATTGCCGAAGGCGTCGACGTGCTGCGACGCCGCGACCGGCGGATCGAAGGCGATCACCTCCGGCGTCAGGAGGTCGCCCCGCCGCTCCGGGCGCACGTTGAGGAGCAGGTTCATCGGCGTGGGGCCGAACGTGTCGAAGGCGATCGAGAAGCCGGTGCGGATATGCATCGTCGGGGACCGTGAGGAAGGACGCCGGCCGACGGAGCGGCAGGCGGGTCGTTACAGTACAGGGCCCAATAAGCCGCGAGCCGGGGTCGAGTTCCGTCGATCAGGTCAGTTCAGGCCGGTTTGAACTGCCCGAATATTTGGCAGAGCGGTGCCCGCGCCGGAGGTGCCGCGCCCGGACCGGCCGGCATCCGATGAGCCATGCGATAGCCTTGCGGGAGCCATGCGGCAGGCAGTGGGCGGGGCTGCGGTCAAGCGGGGCGGTCCGTCACCGCGCCATGTTGCAACGCACACGGCGCCCTCTTATCCCAGGCCGCTCGACTCCAGGGCCTGCCGGCACCGCCCGGCCCGGCCTGCTGCCAGACGATCGACGCCCATGACGCCCGACAAGCTTTCTCTGCCGAAGGACAAGATCCGCGTCCTGCTGCTCGAGGGCATCAACGACAGCGCCGTGGCGCTGATGCGGGCGGCCGGCTACACCAACCTGACCCTCCTGCCGAAGGCGCTGGACCGGGAGGCCCTGCACGAGGCGCTCCAGGGCGTGCACATGGTGGGCATCCGCTCTCGCACGCAGCTCGACGCGGCCGCCTTCGAGGCGGCGGACCGGCTCCTGGCCGTGGGCTGCTTCTCGGTCGGCACCAATCAGGTCGACCTGGACGCGGCGCGCCACCGGGGCATCCCGGTCTTCAACGCGCCCTTCTCCAACACCCGCTCGGTGGCGGAGCTGACGATCGGCGAGATCGTGATGCTGCTGCGCCGGATCGTTCCGCGCTCGGTGGGCGCCCACGCGGGCCGCTGGGACAAGTCGGCGGTGGGCTCGCTGGAGGTGCGCGGCAAGACGCTGGGCATCGTCGGCTACGGCAATATCGGCACGCAGCTCTCGACCCTGGCCGAGGCCATGGGCATGCGCGTGCTGTTCTACGACCACACCGACAAGCTGCGCCACGGCAACACCGAGCCGGTCGAGACGCTGCACGCCCTGCTGGCGCAGAGCGACGTCGTCTCGCTGCACGTGCCGGAGACCGACGCCACCGCCAACATGATCGGCGCCGCCGAGATCCGGGCGATGAAGCCCGGCGCCTTCCTGATCAACAACGCCCGGGGCACCGTGGTCGATCTCGAGGCGCTGGCCGCGGCCCTGCGCGACGGCCATCTCAAGGGCGCGGCCGTCGACGTCTTCCCGGTGGAGCCCGGTTCGAACGCCGAAGCGTTCGTGAGCCCGCTCCAGGGCCTCGAGAACGTGATCCTCACCCCGCATATCGGCGGCTCCACCGAGGAGGCGCAGGAGCGGATCGGCTCCGAGGTGGCGCGCAAGCTCGTGGACTATTCCGATATCGGCTCGACGGTCGGCGCGGTGAACTTCCCGCAGGTGCAGCTCCCGGCCCGTCCGACCGGGACGCGGTTCATCCACGTCCAGCGCAACCTGCCCGGCATGCTCGGGCGGCTCAACGACGTGTTCTCCCGCGGCCACGTCAACATCGCCGCGCAGTTCTACCAGACCGACGGCGAGGTCGGTTACGTGGTGCTGGAGACCGACGCCACCGACGCGGATGCCGAGGCGCTGCTCACCGAGATCCGCGCCATCCCGGGGACGATCCGGGCCCGCCTCCTCTACGAGCGCCGCTGATCCCGAGGCGGGCGCGGGAATTTACGATGCGCGCGTGAACGCGGCGGGTCTTGCCGCGTTCGTCTTGCGCGGCCAAGCTGGCCGCTGTTCAAGTCAGGGACGGCACCATCGACGGCCTCGGCCGGTCGAGCGCCCGGCCGGCGGAGGAATTGCGGTGACGAAGCGTGTAGCGTGCGCATGGGCCGGCCTCGTGCTCGGCATCGTCGGGTCGGTCTCGGTCGTCTCCGGCGCGTCGGCGGATTGCCTGCGCCGGGTCTACAACCGGTCGAACCTCGTTCTGGTCGCCCGTCAGGACGGCGGCCCGCCCGCCACGCTGCTGCCCGGCCAGTCGCTCCCGGTGCGGCTGGCGCGGCCGGGCCAGATCGACATCACTGCCTATTGCGGTGCGCCGGGCGCGGGCGGGACCCCGGTCACCCAGCGGACCTTCGATTACGAGGCGGTGCTCGACCGCTGCTTCGTCCGGTTCGGGGGCGACCTGTTCGTGCCGCAGATCGGGCGCGGCTTCATCGGTCTCCAGGAGACGGCCCCGTTCACCGTCAACAACCCGCGCCAGGGCGACATCATCCTCGGGCCCGCGGCCGGCGCGTCTTGCCCGATGCCGGCCGCCGCTCCCGTGCTGAGCCGCCGGGGTTGAGCGTCAGAGATAGTGCCGGAAGACGACGCCCGCGTCGTCGGTCGCGCCCGGTTGCGCGGGCGACACCGGCCCGATGAACGGGCTCGCGAGGCGCAGGGCCACGAGTCCGAGGGCTGCGAGCGCCGGGGCGAGCAGGCGGAACGGGCGAGCGAGCATGGACGCCTCCGTCGCGCCGCCGATCCCGCCCGCGTCGTGCGGACAGACTGGGTGCGCCTGTGAAGGATCGCACCTTACGGCCGAGCTGGACGTGCCGAAGCGCACATGGGTAACGTTAAGGTCGTGCCCGGATCGCGGGGCCGGCGGGGACGACGTGACGGTCGGGCGCTTGCGTCCATCACCTCGCTGGCAAGTCCGCCGATGCCCTCCTATGCTGCCCACATCGGGGGCTGCCTGGGATCGCGCTGCACGGGCCGCGGCGGCGCTTCCCGGGTAGAACCGACTGCGTGAACGAGGACGCGCGTATGCTGACCCAGACAGGCAACTCGATTCTCCGAGGCGATCTCGGCGTCGAGGAGACCACCGAGTCCGACAACATCGTCCGCTGGGACGGCGAGCGGCTCTACGTGGAGCAGGACGTCTACCACAACGGGCAACTGGTTCACCGCAAGTACCGTCGCACCGTCACCGAGCCCGTCGCCCACGCGCTCTGGGCGATCATCAACCGCGCCAAGCAGTGAGCTGGCAGTGAGCTGGCGGGCGCGTCGCGGACGCGCCCGCCCGATCCGGGCTTCCGCCAGCCCCGGCCGCGCCGGAGCGGAGCCTCGCGGACGTCTCCGGTGAGCCACGGCGAGTCGGGGACCGGATCTTCGAGCGGTGCGGCAGGAGACGCCGCCTGTATCGGTTGCGCGGCGGGACGTTCGGTCCCGGATTCCGGTCCCTGCGTTCCAGATCCCCGCTGTCCTCGACGATCCCGCGGCGGTGCGTCCCAGCCCGAGGCGCGGCCGCACCGACATCGCTTCCGCGCCGGGCGCTCCGGGCTCAGCCCGAGACCGCGCGCAGCTAGGCGGCGACGGCCGCCGTCGGTGCGACGAGGGTGAGATGGGCCGGCCGCAGCGCCTCGAGGCGGTCATGGGCGTTGTCGAACGCGGCCCGGATCGTCGTGCCCGCGTCCTCGACGGCGACCAGCACCGCCAGCTTCTGGGCGGTGGCCCGATCGGCGAGACCGCGCGCGGCCGAGACGAGCGACTGCTCCAGGCTCAGGAATTCCGTCTCGGCATCTTTCCCGGCCTCGCGCGCCACCGACGCGAGGCGGTCCAGTACGGCTTCCAGGGCGTGGCGCAGGACAAGCGTCCGCACGCGCTCCTGCAGGAGCGCCCTCTCGTCGATCTTCATCGGAATCGGTCCGGGTTCGGGAACACGGCCAAGCTCTCATACTTCGGGGCTGTGTGCAGCCACCTTTTTGCAACAGCGCAATACTGTCTCGCGACATGAGCGCTCCGCGGGTTCAACGTCTCGCGGGCCCGATCCGGCACAGTTGTTCTACAATCGTGTGCCGAGTATTTGGGCATTTCCAGAATCGAATGCGCCGTCTCGACAGATTCAGCGCACAGAAACGCCCGCGTGGAGGCCCGGTTCGCCGTCCGAATACCTCCGCTCCGGCAGGGGCGATGCTGGGGGCCGCACCGCTCGAGCCACCGTCCGACCCGGGCCCGCGGCGTCCGGAGGGCGCTCCGCGGGTCAGTACGGCGTGCCGCCCCGGCGCCGCTCCCGCAGGGCCTCGGCGTGCCACTCCAGCTCATCGAGGAAGCGGCCGGCCGCCGCCGCGAGCCAGGGCTCGGCGGGGACGCCCTGCGCGTCGATGACCTTCTGGAGTCGCGGGATCGGCAGAAGGGAGGGGATGCTGGACATGCCCATCTCGGCGAGCATGGCCCGCAGCGGCATCGCGGCCCGGACGCCGCCGAACTGGCCGGCCGAGTAGCAGCAGATGGCCGAGGGCCGCCAGAAATACTCCTCGAGGAAGTGATCGAGCGTGTTCGACAGTGCCGGCGGCACACCGTGGTTGTACTCCGCCGTGACGACCAGGAAGGCGTCGGCGCGGCGGAAGAGGTCGGCGCAGCGCTGCAGGGGCTCCGGCGCCGTCCCGGCCGGGTATTCCTTGTACATCCGGTCGAGGAGCGGGAGCGCCAGCTCGGCCGGATCGACCAGGGGGGCGGCGTGGCCGCGGGACTCCAGCTGCGCGATCAGGAAGCGCGCGGCGCGGATGCCGATGCGGTCGCTCCGAACGCTGCCGAGGATCACGGGGACGGTCAGGGCCATGGCGCTCTCCGGTTGCCCCGATCATGCCAGAGGCGGCCACGCCGCTCCAGCCGCGGGCCGGGCCCGGGATCGTCAGGCCTTGGTGGTGCTGGTCAGCGCGGCCGCGATGCCGAGCGGTCCGCCGGCCGCGTAGGCGGTCACCGCCTTGGTCACCTGCTGCAGGAAGGATTGCAGGTCGCTGCCGCTGCCGGTCGCCGTCGCGGGATCGGCGGTCGCGGTGGCGGACGTGCTGGTGGACGTGCTGGTGGACGTGCTCGCGGACGAGGCCGCGGATGAGGCCGCGGACGCGTCGGTCGCGGTGCCGGCCTGGGCCGCACCCTCGCTCTGCTCGGCATCCGACGCCGGCCGGTGGCCGTGATGGCCGCGATGGTGATGGACGGCGGACGCACCGCCCGCGGCCTGACCGGGCGCCGTACCGGTGGCGGTGCCGGTCGTCGACGTGTCGTCGGCGATGGCCGCGGCTTCCGCGGGCGCCGTGACGCCGTTCTGCAGCCCCATCTGGCTGAAGTCCGACTGCAGCTGGAGGAGCGACGCCATCAGGTCGTTCGACAGGGTCGGCGTCGAGGCCGTCCCGGTCGACGGGGCGGTGTCGTCCGCGGCCGCCTGCTTGCCGGTCTCCTGGTTCGCCGTCGCGGCGGTGCCGACATCGAGGCGGGCAACGTTCGCCGCCCGCGCCTGCCTGAGGGCGCTGACGAGATCCCGCTGGAGTGAACTGCCCGAAACCGTGTTGACCGACATGGTACGCCTCCGCGACCGCCCTCACGGTGGTCAGGCACGGGTCGTTCCAGAATTTTCCCAATGATCTCAGCGGCGGGTCCGGGCTCTCGGCCGGCAGGATCGGCCGAGCGGCAGAATCTGCCGGCCGCGCCGACCGACGGATACCGCATCGGCACGGATTCGGTCGGGTCGCGCGCGCCGGTCGTCGCGACGGCGCAGCTTCTCGGGCGGTGCCGCGGTCGCCGCCACGGAGATCCGAGCCCGTTCGCATCGTCTCGCGCGGAATCTCGAACAGCCGCGACGTGCCGCCGTCGTCGCGCGATTGTCCGAAGTAGAACAGTCGATCGATCGCTCTATCGCAGTCGCGATGAGCGGAGGTGCCTGTGTCGTTCTATTCGCGCGCCACGGCTCAGCTCTCGAGCGTGGCCGGAACAACTGCGCCCGGAACGATGAGTACCCTGTCGGGTTGGCTCCTTACTGGTCACCACGAGGTGCACATGACGACCAAGCCACCGCCCGTTCCGCCGGCCAACCGGTCCGACAAGGGCCCCGGCAGCGCCACCGAAGCGCCGCTCACGCAAGGGCGCGCCGGATCCCAGACCAAGGATCCGGACAAGGTGGGCCAGGCCGGAAACTCCAAGGTGAACACCACCAACCAGGGCTACCAGCAGGATCGCTGACCGCCCGATCCGCGCGGGCACCGCGAGCCGCCGTGCCCGAGACGTGTTGATCCGCATCGGAGAGAGATCATGGCGAATGCCAGTCGGCACAAAGTCGGTCCCGGCGCTCAGGGCAAGGGAACCGGATCCGGGGCCATGTCGGACTTGCCCGAAGGCGTGCTGCCGGAGAACATGGTGCTCAGCAACCGCGACAAGTCGCGGCACAGCGACGAGCGCGGGCTGGACAGCAAGAACGTCCAGACCGAGCAGTACCAGGACCACGCCGGCAACCGGCAGGTGGTTGCCGAGACGGACGCCGACACCGACGGCAACACGAGCGGCCTCGCGAACCCGAAGACGGACGAGTCCGGGGCGCAGAGCAGCCTCAAGGCCCAGCAACACTCGTAGGTCTCCGGCTCACGAGCAGGGCGGCGCGCCGCTCTCCGATCTGTGGCGGGACAAAAGGAAGCGGGATTGGCCGTCTCGGGCGCGACGTTGATCAGAGTAGACGCAACACAGCCTGAGTGGCGACCATGAACACGACAGTCACAGCGATCGCGTCGGCAATCCTTGCCGGCGCTCTTCTCGGGGCGCCGACCGGAGCCCAGGCGCAGGCGGGCAGCTTCGCCAACCACGGCTTCGGCAACCACAATTTCGGAGCCGCGGCCGTCGGCGGCGGCGGCTTCAGCAGTCCCGGTGTCGGGGCTGGCGCCGCGGGCGGCGGCTTCGCCAACCGGGGCTTCGGCAATCACGCCTTCGGGCCGGCTGCCGGTGCCGGAGGGGGTAGCTTCGCCAATAACGGCTTCGGCAACCACAATTTCGGCCGACCGGCTGTCGGCGGCGGATTCGCCAATCCCGGGTTCGGGCACGGGCTCGGCGCCCACCGGGGCTACGGTCATCATCGCCATTACGGCTACAACCGCGGCTACTACGGCCGCCCCTATGGATACGGATACGGACGGGGCGGATACGGGCTCGGCCTCGGCGTCGCCGTGGGCGGTCTGTACGGCGGCTACGGTTATCCGGGATACGGCTACGACACCGGGTACTACGGCGGTTACGCGCCCGTCACGTACGGCTACGCCGACACCGAAACCTACCGCGTCGCGGACGACGACCGCTACTGCGCGCGCCGGTTCCGATCCTACGACCCGCAGAGCGGAACCTATCTCGGCCGGGATGGACGTCGCCACCGCTGCCGGTGAGCCGCGACCGTCCTGACGACGGCCGCATCCGGCTCGGACCATCCCCGCCGCGGCGTCGGCGGGGATGAAGGTGCCATCGTCACGACCGGCCAGGACGGCGCGGCGGATCGCCGGCGCTAGGCGTCCGCCTCGCTCGCGTCATCCCCGCCGGTCGCACCCCGTGCGGGCCCAGGCCGATACGCGTCGAGCGTCGCGTAGGCATCGGTGTCGGTGAGCCCGAGCCGTTCCATGTCGGTCAGGAAGGACAGGATGTCGGCGTCGACCGGCTCGCCGCTCTCCTTGCGCTCGATCAGGGTATTGACCAGCTCGAGGGCGCTGATCGACGGGGCGCTGGGTTCGTTCGCATCGGGGAAAGCCATGGCCGGTCTCTCGCAGGAGGGCTCCGGGAACTAGGTCACCGCGAGGCCATCGGCCACACGCGACAGTCGTCGCGATCGATCACAGTCGATGTCGCCGCGCGCTCCGACAGCGCCATGCCGCATCCGTCACATCGTCGGATGCGACGTCGGCGCGCTCTCGCGATACAGGGCCTCGTGCTGCCACGTGGGATGGTGCGCGTCCGGTCCGACGTGCTGGCCGACATACAGGGACGCGAGCAGGCCGAGCAGGAGGAACAGACCGATGGTCACCGCGTCCGGATGCCGGCGCGCGCTGTGGATGCCGAAGCACCCCAGCGTGAAGACGGCCGCCAGGGCCAGGGAACCGAGCATGCCGCCCGACATCGGGATCACCGCCGTGCCTGTCGTCGTGGCTCAGCGCGCCGCGCCACAACGGGGCGGGCGGCACGGGCGCACGACGTAGACGTTCGAGGGCGCGCGAAACATCCCGCCATCCGTCGGCGCCACCGCGCGCCGGATCCCGCGGGGGGTGTGGAGGATCGATCTGCGACGGCACCGGTCGGCAGAGGCGCCGGCACGCCCGCATCGCGCCAGTCGAACACGGCACGTCGCACGTATTGACGGATGCCGGAACGGCAACGCTGTTCCCGAACCTCAGAACCCGGGACGGGTGAGAGATCCGAAAACTCAGTTCGATCAAGATGTTGGTAAGTGGATGGCTCCCCGAGCAGGACTCGAACCTGCGACAAGGCGATTAACAGTCGCCTGCTCTACCAACTGAGCTATCGGGGATCACGAGGGGGTCTCTACACACCGGGATGGCGGGACGCAAGGGCCTCGATGCACGATCCGCGTCCAAACCGACGCGCTGCACCCCCCGACACAGCGCGTGGCGACTCCCGCGGAGGTCGGGAGGCCCGGAATGTGACTGATCGGCAACATCGTCGCCGAGGCCCGTCGCCGGCTCTGCCGGTCCGCGGCCGGTGGAAGTCATCCGTCTGTCGTCTCCCGCTCCTACGGGGACCGCCTGCCGGCGCGCCGGTGTGACGACCCTGCCGCTATGCCGACCCATCGCTGCCTCGACCCACAGGACCCCTACGCCGAACGCGAGGTGCGCGTCGCCTTCGAGTGGAGCGCCGACCATCTCCGCCTGATCGCGGCCCTGGACGAGCACGAGGCCGATATCCTCCCCGACCTCGTGGAGGCCCAGCGCGACGATCTCCGTCGCGAGATCGTGGCCGCCCTACCGCTTCCGGAGCCGTGCATCCCAGGTCGGACCGAGATCCGCCTGCCGTGATCGCCGACCCGTGTCCCGCGCGGTCGGGCGCGCGGCGATCCAGCTTCGTCCGGGCGAAACAGTCCTCCTGCCTGCCGGCGCATCTGCCGACAGCGCTCGCGAGACTGAACTGACAATCCGGCACCGGCCGAGATCCACGAATTCTTCCTCCGATGAGCCCCTGGATGCTGAGGTTGAGCCGGGCTGCGCGATGGCAAAAATCTCGGAGCTTCGGAGTATAAGATAAATGTTTTTGCCGGCTATATTTACCTGTTCAAAAAGATTTGCTTCGATATAGCTGCGGTCACACGAATCTCCGGCCAGAAGCGGCTCGTCGCCATGCGCATCTCACTCGGCCTGAAGCTCTCCGCGGTTATCGGGCTGCTGGCCCTGGTGGCGATCGGCATCGCTGCCTTCGCGGTTCGACAATCGAACTGGGAGCAGGAGCGGGCGGCCGCCACCGACCGGATCTGGAACGCCGGCCTTCAGGCGGGCGCCCTGGGGCAGGCGATCGAGCACGCGGTCGTGCAGGCCACGGCCCTCTACACCGCGGAAGACACGACGGAGGCGCGCACACGGTTGTCGGCGCTCCACGACGCCCTCGCCACCGTGGAGCAGGTGCGGGTGCCCTTCCTCGAGGCCATGGAGGATCAACTCCCCGCCGACCGTCGGCGGCGGTTCGACCTCTTCGTCAAGGAATTCGTCGCCTACCAGACCGATACGGCCGAACTCGGCCTCACGGTCTCGCCCAGGGCCGCGCTGATCCAGGCGACCGACGAGGCGACCGTGAAGAACCGCGAGCGCATGGTGGCCGAGATCGGCATTCTCGGACGGGAGGTGCTGAACCGCCTGAACGCCCGTCGCGCCGCGGACGCGGCCGACCGCCGTCGGGCGCGGATCACCCTGGTGGCCGTGCCGGCCGCGGCGCTGGCGTTCGGCCTCCTCGCGGCGATCTGGATCATCGTGAGCCAGGTGCGGCGGCCGCTGCATCGGCTCAAGGAGGGGATGACGGCGCTCGCCGCCAACAATCTCGGCCGCGCGATCCCGTTCACGCACCGCCGCGACGAGATCGGCGAGATGGCCGCCGCCATCGCGGCGTTCCAGACGGCGATGATCGAGAAGCGCGACCTCGACGCCGAGGCGCAGGCGCGGCGCGACCGCGACCGCAGCCGGGCGGAGGCCCTGGCCGCGGCCACGCGCACCTTCGAGGCCGAGACGCACCGCGCCGTCACCGATCTCGCCGACTCGGCCGAGGCGATGCAGGCGGCGGCCGACACGCTCTCGGGCAACGCGGGCGCGATGGCGGCCGAGTCGGCCGTCGTCGCCGGAGCGTCGCAGCAGAGCGCGGGCCTCGTCGACAGCATCGCCAGCGCGGCCGAGGAGCTCTCGGCCTCGGCGCGGGAGATCGAGGCGCGGGTCCGTCACACCAGCGCGATCGCCACCTCGGCCCTCTCCGACACGCAGGGGCTCAAGGAGACGGTGATGAGCCTCTCGCAGGCGGCCGAGGAGATCGGCGCCGTGGTCACTCTGATCCGCGAGGTGGCCGAGCAGACGAACCTCCTCGCGCTCAACGCCACGATCGAGGCGGCCCGCGCGGGCGCCGCGGGGCGGGGATTCGCGGTGGTCGCCGCGGAGGTGAAGGCGCTGGCCGGCCAGACGGCGCTCGCCACCGACCGCATCACCGGGCAGGTCGGGGCGATCCAGGGGGCCGCCGGGCGCACGGTCGGCGCCATCGGCACGATCGGCGAGACCATCGCCCGGATGAGCCTGATCGCCTCCGAGGTCGCGGACGCCACCGACCAGCAGGGGCAGGCCAGCCAGGAGATCGCGCGGGCGATCTTCGGCGCGGCCGCGGAGGCCCGACAGGTCTCCGAGAGCGTAGCGGGCGTTCAGGCCGCGGCCGCGTCCAACGAGGCGCAGGCCGGGCAGGTGCGCGGCAGCGCCGCCCGGGTCAATGCCGGGACCCACAGCCTGCAGCGGGCGATCGAGACCTTCATGGTGGAGGTCCACGGCGCCTGACGGGCGCGCACCGGCCCGTCACGGCCGGCACAATCTGTCTGGGAAGGATGGAGGCCTCGCCCGGAATCGAACCGGGGTGCAAGGATTTGCAGTCCTCTGCGTAACCACTCCGCCACGAGGCCTTCCCGAACGGCGCTGCCGTCCCGTCCGGAGCTTGGCGGACAGCTCCGGGTGCGCGTCTCTAGCAGAGGTCGGCGGTCGCAGGCAACGGCCCCGAGGCCCGGATCGCGCGGACCGCGTCAGCTCTGCCAGACCCGCGGCATCGGCAGGCCGCGGTAGCCCGCGAGGAAGCGGGCGACGAGCCCGCGCAGGGGCCCGACCGCGTCGCCCAGCGCGCGGACCGCCAGATGGCCGTTCCAGGCGCTCGCCGCCGCCGTCGTCCCGGGCGACGCGGCCTCGGCCAGCCGGGTCCGCGCCTCCTCGAGGCGCGCCTCCGCCCCGGCGGAGAGGTCGAGGATCGTCGCGCAGGCGCGGGCGCCGCCGCCGATGGCCGGGCGAGCGAGGTGGTCGCTGATCGGCCCCTCCAGCAGGAGGTCGTCGGCGTAGGCGAGGCGCCCGCCCCGGCGGATCCGCCAGGAATCCGCGAACAGCCCGTCGCCGATCCGCTCGCCCCGGGCGGCGCGGCCGAACGCCACGACCTCCACGGCGAGCAGCGCGGCCCCCTCGGCGAGATCGGCCACGAAGCGCCGCCGCACCCGGGCCCGATCGAACAGGATCGTCTCCTGCGGCAACCAGGCGAGGCCGGCCCCCTCCCCCAGATTCAGCGTGTTGACGATGCGGCTCACGGGGCCGTCAGAGCGATAGATCTTCTCGGCCGCCGTCGTGGTCAGAACCAGCTCGGCCCCCGGTTCGAGCGTGAGGTCGATGGCGAAGGTGTCGCCGCAGGCGACGCCGCCCGCCGTGTTGACGAGGACCGCCTCCGGCGCGCCGGTGCCCCGGGGGAAGCGCAGCCGCGACGGCCCGGCTTCTGCCAGATCCAGGATGCGCGTCCCGCCGCCCGGACGGGCCAGTCCGACACGCAGCTGGACGCGCCCGTCCGAGCGCTGGCGCGCGGGCGCGGTCATCTCGGGCGCGGATGAGGGCGCGAGAGTGCCGTGCATCAGGCGCGCCCGGCCGGCTCTGCCGGAACGGCCTCGATCGGCAGGGTCGGCCGGTCGAGGATGCGCCGGCCGAACAGGCTGGCCACCAGCTCGACCAGCACCCGGGCGCTGCGGCCGCGCTCGTCGAGGAAGGGGTTGAGCTCCACCACGTCGAGGGAGCGGACCAGACCGGAATCGTGGAGCATCTCCATGATCAGATGGGCCTCCCGGAAGGTGGCGCCGCCCGGAACGGTGGTGCCCACGGCCGGGGCGATCGACGGATCGAGGAAGTCGATGTCGAGGCTGACATGGAGATGCGCGCCCCGCGCGGCGACGCGGTCGAGCACCTGCCGCAGGGGCGCCACGACGCCGAACTCGTCGATCGTGCGCATGTCGGTGACGCCGACCCGGCGCGCCGTCACGAGGGCGCGCTCGCCGGCATCGATCGACCGGAGGCCGAACAGGTGGACGTCGGCGGGCGGCAGGGGCGCCGGCGCCGGCTCGGCGAAGAGCGGCGGGAAGCCCGGCTCGCCGCACAGGGCGGCGAGCGGCATGCCGTGGACGTTGCCGGAGGGCGAGGTCGCCGGCGTGTTGAAGTCGGCGTGGGCGTCGAGCCAGAGGACGAAGACGGGCTGGCCGCGCCGCGCGCAGTGCCGCATCACCCCGTCGACGGAGCCCAGGGACAGGCTGTGATCGCCGCCGGCGGTCAGCGGCAGCGCCCCCGCGTCGAGGGCGTCCTCCACGGCGCGGGACAGGGCCCGCGTCCAGGCGGCGACACCGTCCAGCCCGCGCGTCCCGGCGGGTCCGTCCGGGGCGACGTCGCCGCGATCCGCGATCGCGTGGCCGAGTTCGGCGAGCGCCCGCACCAGCCCGGCCGTGCGCAGGGCCGCCGGGCCCATGAGGGCGCCGGCCTCGCTGGTCCCGACCTCGATCGGGGCCCCGATCAGCGCGATGCTGCGCGCCCGGTCCGGCTGGTCTTCGCCGCTCATCCCACCTCCATCGCCGTCACGAAGCGACCGTTCTCCGCGGCCGCTCTACCACCCGGACTCATAACCGGCCGATGACGCCGACCGCGAGACGGGATCGGTCAGCAAGATCCGTGACGGTGTGTCCGGGGCGGCCGCGGGAGGACGGGCTGCCCGAAACGGGCTGGCCGAAACTTCGCCGGATGCCGCGCATCCCTCAACGCCGCGCGGGCGTCCGTGACGACCCGCGCGGCGAAATCTTGCCGGAACGGGCTCTCGACCATTCACAACTTGGAATCATGGTGCCTAGACTGTTCTTTAAGTTGTATGTTCCGCGTGTGCTCAAGTTTTGAGCGGTGTATCGGTGTTTACGAGATTTTTATAAGGATTGGGCGATTGGTTCACGTCAAACCAATCTTCCAAAGAGTACAGGGGCATCATGATCTCGCTATCGCGGCTGAGCACGCGCCTTCCCGCGACGACCGTCGGCCTGGCGCTCCTGAGCGCCACCGCCATGGGCGGATTCAGCTGGTACTCGGCGCGGGCGGGTCTGATGACCGCCGCCCACGAGCGCCTCGAACTCGCCGCGGCGGCGCGCCGGGACGCGATCGAGCTGGTGGCGGATCGGGCGCAGGCCGACTTCCTGGCGGTGGCGGCCCACCCGCAGATCGTCTCGAACTTCCCCGACCTGCTCGAGAACCTCGACCCGGCGAAGCCCGACACCGAGAGCGTCATCGCGGCGTTCCGCGCGCCGCAGACCGCCGAGGCGCGGGTCGCCCTCGACGGCAGCGGCATGTCGTCGATGTATGCCCGCCGGCACGTCAAGGTTCAGGAGGTGGCGCGCAAGCTCGTCGCCCAGCCGGGCTACGCCGACCTGATGTTCATCGATGACAACGGCCGGATCGACTACACCACGACGAAGGGCGCCGATTTCGGCAAAGCGGTCACGGAGGACGGCTTGGCGGGGACGGCGCTCGCGCGCCTCGTCGAACGCCTGAAATCCGCCGACCCGGGCGCGGTCCTGTACGAGGATTTCGCCGCCTACCCGGTGGACGGGGTCCCGGCCGCCTTCCTCGGCCGCGCCATGACCAAGCGTGCCAACGTCGCCATGGGCACCGCGCAGGCCGCCGAGCGGATCGGCTTCATCGTCATGCGGGTCACGCCGGCCCTGTTCGACCAGACGCTGTCGAAGCGGACCGGTCTCGGCGACACGGGCCAGATCCTGGCGGTCGGCGCGGACGGCCTGCTGCGCAGCAACCCGCCGTTGAACCCCGGCGTGCGTGCCGGCGCGGGCCTCGCCGGGATCGGCCTCGCCGCCGACCGGGTCAAGGCCGGCGGTCCCGTCGACTTCGCGGCGGAGAACGGCACCCACATGGCGGCCGCCTCGCCGGTGACCGTCCTGGGCGCGCCCTGGACGGTGGTGGCGGAGCAGACCCAGGCCGAGGCGATCGACGCGGTCCAGGCCCTGTCGCGCACGCTGATCCTGACCGGCCTGTTCGTGCTCGCCGGAACGGCGCTGCTCGGCCTGCTGCTCGCCCGGTCGATCGTGGCGCCGCTCGGTGCCCTCACCCGCGCCCTCAAGGCCCTCGCCGATCGCCAGGCGCTGACCGACGTGCCGGGCAGCGCGCGGCGGGACGAGATCGGCGACATCGCCCGCGCCGTGGTCACGATCCGCGACATGTCGCTGGAGGAGGCCGCCCAGCAGCTCCAGACCACCGAGGCCGCGCGCCTGCGCGAGGAGCAGAGCCGGCGCGCCATGCTCAAGCAGCTGGCCGACGGCTTCGAGCACTCGGTCGGCGGCATCGTCGAGGGCCTGACCGGCGCCGTCACGGAGCTTCAGGGCGCCTCGGACACGATGCGCGCCGCGGTCTCCAGCACCTCCGAGCGCTCGACCAGCGTCGCCGGGGCTGCGCAGCAGACCTCCGACAACGTCAACACCGTGGCGGCCGCGGCCGAGGAACTCGGCGCGACCGTCCAGGAGATCGGCCGGCAGGTCGAGCAGGCCGCCGGCATGTCCGCCACCGCCGTCGGCGAGGCCCGCCGGGCCGAGCAGACCATGACCGACCTCGCCGCCGCCGCGACGCGCATCGGCGACGTGGTCGGCATGGTCTCGACCATCGCCGGGCAGACGAACCTGCTGGCGCTCAACGCCACGATCGAGGCCGCCCGCGCCGGCGAGGCGGGCCGCGGCTTCGCGGTGGTCGCCGCCGAGGTCAAGGAACTCGCCGCGCAGACCACCCGCGCCACCGAGGAGATCAGCCGTCAGGTCGCCTCGATCCAGACGGTCACGGGCGACGCGGCCGGGGCGATCCAGGGCATCACCGCCCAGATCGAGGCGATGAACCAGGTGTCGACCAGCATCGCCGCCGCGGTGGACCAGCAGGGCGTCACCACGCAGGACATCGTGCGCAGCATGGGGCAGGCGTCGGCCGGCACCGGCACGATGACCCTGGAGATCGCCGAGGTCGCGCGGGTCGCTGGCGATGCCGGCGAGGCCGCGGACTCGGTCGCGCAGGCGTCCGACTCGCTGGCGACGCGCTCGGAGCAGCTCCGCGCCGAGGTGGCGCAGTTCCTCCGCAACGTGCGGGCGGCGTAGAAGCGGACGGGACTCGAGGCGGCCTCAGGCCGCCTCGGCCGGGAGCGGCGCGGGCTTCTGCGCCGCGCGCCCCGCGAAGGCCTGGGCGGCCAGGGGCAGCTCGATCGCCGCGCAGAGCCCGCCCTCGGGGCGGTTCTCCAGCCGCAGGCGCCCGTTATGGGCCTCGACGATGGCCTGCACGATCGAGAGGCCGAGGCCGAAGCCGCTGGCCTCGTTGAGATTGCGCGCCCGGTCGCCGCGCACGAAGGGCTGGAGCATCGCCTCGCGCTCCGCCTCCGGGATCCCCGGGCCGTTGTCCAGGATGCAGACCCGGACGCCTCGCTCGGAGGCCTCCATCTGCACGTCGGCCCGGCCGCCGTACTTCACGGCGTTGTCCACGAGGTTCGTCACCGCCCGCTGGAGTTCCTCGGGCCGGCCCTGGACCAGGACGTGCCGGCTGCGGCTGACGCTGACCGGGGCGCCGAAATCCGAGAAGTCGTCGCAGACCGTCTGCACCACCGAGGCGAGATCCACGAGGCTGTGGCTGTTCGCGTCGCGGATCTGGCCGTCGCGCACGAAGGAGAGCGCCGCCTCGACGAGGCCGTTCATCTGGTCGAGGTCGCGCAGGGTCGAGGCCCGGGCGTTCTCGTCCTCGATGAACTCGGCGCGCAGGCGCAGCCGGGTGATCGGCGTGCGCAGGTCGTGGCTGATCGCCGCCAGCATCTGCGTCCGGTCGTCGATCAGGCGACGGACGCGCGACCGCATCCGGTCCAGCGCCCGGGACACGGCGAGCACCTCGCGCGGCCCCGCCTCCGGCAGCGCCACGTGGTCGTCGCGGGCGCCGAAGGCTTCCGCCGCGCCGGCGAGCCGCTTCAGCGGCGCCGTGAGGGCGCGCGTGGCCCAGACGCAGAGCAGCGCCAGCGTCAGCGCCAGGAACACCACGGTGAAGATCAGCGCCCCCTGGCGGGGTCCCCGCAGAGGATCGTTCGGCAGCGTCGCCTGGACCCGCACACCCGCCGGCGTGACGATGCCGATATGGAGGCGGCCGTCCGACTTGTCGCGCGCCGGGTCGGCCGCGGCGAGATCGGTGATCGTCACCGGCCGGCCGGCGCCGTAGCGCAGCTTGCGGATCACCGGCAGGTCGGGGGCCGGCTTCGCCCCCGGCGGCACCGTCCCGTCCCAGGGCTCGACTTGGATCAGCGGCAGGCTGCGGCCGCTCGCCAGCAGCGCCGGTCGCGCCGCCGGGTCGGCGGCGTCCATGAGTCTCACCAGAACGCCGAGGCGGCTCGCGGCCACGCCCGGCAGCGTGTCGGGATTCTGCGACTCGTGCAGCATCAGGAACGCCGCGGTGGCGACCACGTGCGCCACGGCGATGCCGGCGACCACGAGGAGCGCGATCTGGCCCGCGATGGTCTTCGGACGCAGCCGCGCGCGGAGCCGCTCCAGCCCGCTCATGACCGCGTGACCTCCGGCGTGAACAGGTAGCCCCCGGAGCGGATCGTGCGGATGAATTCCGGGTTGCGGGTGTCGCGCTCGATCTTCTGGCGGATCCGGGAGATCAGCACGTCGATGCTCCGCTCGAACGGGCCCGCGGCCCGGCCCTGGGTGAGGTCGAGGAGCTGGTCCCGCGACAGCACCCGCCCCGGCCGGAGGCACAGGGCGTGGAGGAGGTCGAACTCCGCGCCGGTGATCGAGATCCGCGCACCCTCTGGCGACAGGACCTGCCGCAGGGAGACGTCGAGGGTCCAGCCTGAGAAGTGCAGCCGCCGCCGCTCGTCGGCGTCCGGCGCCTCGGCGGCGACCCGGCGCAGGATGGCGCGGATGCGGGCGAGCAGCTCCCGCGGGTTGAACGGCTTGGCGAGGTAGTCGTCGGCGCCGAGTTCGAGGCCGAGGATCCGGTCCACGTCCTCGGATTTCGCGGTCAGGATCAGGATCGGGATCTGCGAGGTGCCGCGCAGGCGCCTGCACAGGCTCAACCCGTCCTCGCCGGGAAGCATCAGGTCGAGCACGATGAGGTCGATCCGCGCTTCCGCCAGGACCCGGTCCATGTCGGCGCCGTCGCCAGCCAGCGTGACGCGGCAATCGTTGCCGCGCAGGTAGCGCGCGATCAGCGCCGAGATCTCCCGATCGTCCTCGACGACGAGGATGTGGGGTGTTGCGGGTGCGCTCATCGCGAAGGAGTCGGTCTGCGGTTCGGCCTGCATCATCAAGCTATTATGACCCCGTCCGCCGATTAATCGAAGATGGGGCACGGAACCATTTTGTAAGCGCGTGTTTCCCGCACGGACCTGAACTGAGTTGCCACACGGCGTCACATCACAGGGGGGAACGATGACCGGAACCGAGGATCGGAAGGACCTGATCGCGCCGAAGCCGCCGGAACTCGCCTCGCCCTGGCGCACCGAGGCGCGGGCGGCGCTGCAGGACGAGGCCCGGGCCTTCGCCCGCGACACCGTCCTGCCGCTCGCCGACGAGCTCGACCGTCACAAGGCCGAGATGCCGCGGTCGCTCATCGACGCCATGGCCGAGAAGGGCTGGTTCGGGATCACGATCCCGGCGGAGCACGGCGGCCTCGGGCTCGGCGTGTTCGAGTACTGCCTCGTCTCGGAGGAGTTGGCCCAGGCCTGGCTCTCGGTGGGCAGCATCCTGGCCCGCGGTCAGGGCCTCGGCACCCAGACCCTCGACCCGGAGCGCCGGGCGGAGCTGATCCGGCGCTCGGCCCGGGGGCAGTGGATCGGCTCGATCTCGCTGTCGGAACCCGATGCCGGGTCCGACCTCGCCGGCGTGCAGACCCGCGCGGTGCGCGACGGCGACCGGTGGCGGATCACCGGGACCAAGCGCTGGGCGGGATTCGCCAAGGGCGCCGACTTCATCGAGGTTCTGGCCCGGACCCGCGACCCGGAGCCGGGCGAGTCGCGCTCGGCCGGCCTCGAGCCGTTCCTCGTGCTCAAGGAGCGCGACAGCTTCCCGCCCGGCGTGACCGGCCGGGTGATCGACAAGATCGGCTATCACGGCTTCCAGACCTTCGAGCTGAGCCTGGAGGACGTGTGCGTGCCCGAGAGCGACCGGCTCACCGGGCTCTACGGCGACCAGGGGGCGGACGCGGATTCCGGAGGGTTCGCCGCCGTCCAGCGCGGCCTCAACATCGCCCGGGTGCACACGGCGGCCCGGGCCGTCGGCGTCGCACGCGCGGCGGTCGAGGATTGCCAGAGCTACCTGCAGGAGCGCGTCCAGTTCGGACACCCGATCGGCGACTTCCAGGCGCTGCGCTTCGCGCTGGCCGACATGGCCGCCGAGGTCGCGCAGGCGCGGGCCTTCTGGCATCAGGTCGCCCACCTCCTCGACCAGGGCGAGGCCGCCGAGAGCGAGTCGGCGATGGTGAAGCTCTTGGCCACCGAGATGGCGGTTCGGGTCACCAACCAAGCGATGCAGCTCCACGGCGGCAACGGCTACACCACCGAGCGCCGGGTCGAGCGCTACTGGCGCGACGCGCGGCTGACGACGATCTTCGAGGGCACGAGCGAGATCCAGCGGCGGATCATCAGCGACCGCATGCTGCCGCGGCCCGGGGCCTGACCGACCGGGAGCGATCGCGCGCGGCCGTGCGGCGAATCGTCGATCGGGACTCCCCGCCCGGCGCCGCCCGGCTACCTCAGGACTCTGTCCTGCCCGGCGGACCGGGTGCCGCCATCCGGAAGCCCCGTGTCGAAGCCCATCAGCGATTACGCCCTCATCGGTGACACCCATTCCTGCGCGCTGATCGCCCGGGACGGCTCCATCGACTGGCTGTGCTGGCCGCGCCACGATTCGCCGGCGCTGTTCGTGAAGCTCCTCGACGACGAGAAGGGCGGATCGTGCAGCCTCGCCCTCGACGGCCCGACCGGGAGCGCGCGCCGCTACCTGCCCGACACCAACATCCTGGAGACGACCTTCACCACGGAGACCGGCCGGGCGCGCCTCGTCGACCTGATGCCCGTCAACCCGCCGAGCCCGGAGCCCGACGAGGGGCCGGACGGCGAGAGCGAGAGCCGCCTGATCCGGCTGCTGACCTGCGAGCAGGGCCGGGTCTCGGGCGTGTTCCGGATCCGCCCGACCTTCGACTACGCCCGCCGCCCCTGCACCCCGCTGGTCGAGGGCGGGTCGGTCCTGTTCGAGGCCGGTGACTGGCGCGTGCGGGTCAACGCGCACGCGTGCCCGACCCTCGCGGGCGACGCGGCCGAGGTCCGCTTCGACCTCGCGGAGGGCGAGACCGCCTACCTCGTCCTGACCCACGGCGAGGATCAGGACGAGGCCTGCATCGAGGATTTCGCCGGCGCCCAAAGGCGGCTGGAGTCGACCGCCGATTACTGGCGCCGCTGGTGCGCCCGGAGCACCTATCGCGGCGCCTACCGGGACGCGGTGATGCGGTCCGCCCTGTGCCTGAAGCTGCTGACCTACTCACCCTCGGGCGGGATCGTCGCGGCGGCCACGGCCGGCCTGCCCGAGGCGGTCCCGGGCAACCGCAACTACGATTACCGCTTCACCTGGATGCGGGACGCCGCCTTCACGGTCACCGCCTTCGTGATGCTGGGCTACGTCCGCGAGGCGTCCGAGTTCCTGCGCTTCCTGCGCGAGCGCGACGGCACCTTCGGGCGGGAGACGCGGCTCATGTACGGCATCGCCGGCGACATGCCGCCGGAGGAGGCCTTGAGCCACCTCGCCGGCTGGAACGGCGTGGGGCCGGTGATGATCGGCAACATCGCCGAGTGCCAGGACCAGCACGACATCTACGGCGAGCTGATCCGGGCGCTGTGCGTCTTCCTCGAGGCGGTCGATTACGACCCGCCCGAGAAGGTCAACGATCGGCTGCCGGAGGTGCTGGACAACCTCACCGCCCGGGCCATCCGCCACCGCCACGACGCGGATAACGGCATCTGGGAGCTGCGCACCGGGCCGCGCCAGCAGGTCCACACCAAGGCGATGATCTGGGTCGCGCTGCGGGACGCGGCCCGGATCGCCCGCAACATCGCGGGCGTGCCCGAGGCGAGGATCGCCGAGTGGGAGCGGATCGCCGCCGAGATCCGGTCGGAATACCTGGAGAAGGGCTGGAACGCCGAGAAGCGGGCCTATGTCGGCGCCTACGATTCGCACCACCTCGACGCCGCGGTCCTGCGCGTCGCCCTGTTCGGGGCTCTCGACCCTCGGGAGACGCGCATGCGCGAGACCCTGGCGGCGGTCGAGCGCGAACTGGGCGTCGGCGACCTGATCTACCGCTACCGCATGGAGGACGGGCTGGAGGGCGACGAGGGCACGTTCACGGCTTGCGCGTTCTGGCGGGTCGGCTGCCTCGCCCTCGACGGGCGGACCAGCGAGGCCAGGGCCGCATTCGAGCGCCTGATCGCCCGGTGCAACGATGTCGGGCTGCTCGCCGAGGAGATCGACCCGGCCACCGGGGCACAGCGCGGGAACACGCCGCAGGGCTTCTCCCACATGGCCCTGATCAACGCCGCGCTGCGGCTGGAGGACAGCATCGCGCGCTTCGGCGTGGACGACGGGGCGGAGACCGTCACGCGGTCGGCCGCCGAGTAGCGGCGCCCCGGCCCCCGGCGCGGGCCGGTCCACGCCACGTCGCCGTTGACCAAGCGAGTGTCGCTGGCGTGGCAGCGGGCGGCCGGTCCGGCGACGATAGTTTCGGGGCCTGAATGGCTCCGGAGGTCCCATGCTCGACGTGACGCCGACCCCTCTGCAGCGTCTCTGGTGCGAGCGCCGTCGCGGCTACAGCCTGCCGGCCGAGTTCTACCTGAGCCCCGAAGTCTTCAAGGCCGACATGGCGGTCATCTTCGGCCGCCACTGGATCTACGTCGGCGTCGAGCCCGACGTGCCGGAGGCCGGCGACGTCATGGTCGTCGACATCGGCAAGACCTCGGTGGCGATCGTCCGGGACGACGACGGCGCCGTGCGGGCCTTCCACGATAGCGCCTACGATCCCGCCGGCCGGGCCGCCCAGATCGCCGCGGCCCTGACGGCGCTCGATCCGCGGCACGTCCTGTTCCCAGAATCCATCGACGGCGGCGACCTGGCCCGAAGGGTCGCGGTCCGGCTCGGCGCGCCGCTGTTCACCCAGGCCGAGGTTGTCTCCGCCTCCGGGCTGATCCGCCCGGCGCGCGGCCGCAGCGTTGAGCAGAGGGCCGCGCCGGGTCTCCTCGCCACCGTCGCCTCCGACGCGGTGGCCGAGTATGCCGGCCCGCCCCGGGAAGCGCGGCCGCTGGCGGTCGCGATGGCGGGGCTCGCGCCCGCCCGGACGGCGGTCCTCTCGGTGCGGCACGTCCCGGCCGATCCGGCCACGGTGCCGCTCGCGCTCGCCGCGTTCGTCACCGCCGCGGGGAACGGGGTGACCGACCTCGACGCGTTCCGGCAGCTCGTCGCGGCGCTCCGCGCAACCCCGGGCGCGAGCCGGGTCCTGTGCGATTTCGGGCAGATGCCGCGCCGAACCCAGGTCGGCGCCTCCAGCACCATCCTGGCGGCGACCTGCTACCTCGCCCTCGGTATCTCGGGCGCGCCGCAGCACCTGCAGGGTGTCGCGGGCTGCGAGCACGTCGTGGCAGTCAACACCGACCTGCACGCGGCGATGATCGAGCGGGCGGGCCTCGCCATCGTGCAGGACGCGCAGCCGGTCATGCCCGCCCTGCTGCGGCTCCTGGCCGAGGAAGCCGCGTGCCCGGTGGGCAGCCCCTGACCAGCGTCGTGCTCCTCTCCGCGGGACGGCATCCGGTCTCGGGCGCGACGGCCCTGCCGCGGCTGGAGGCCCAGGCGATCCGTCTCGCGACGGGCCTCGGCGAGGCCGTGGGCCTCCATGCCGGGCCGGCCGCGGCCGCCGTCGCGGACGCGCTGGGCCACGGCCTGTCCCGGATCGTCCACGTCCGCGTGCCGGCGGGGGCAGATCCGGTGCCGGCCCTCTCCGCCCGCCTCGCGGGGATGGCGCCCGGCCTGATCCTCGCGGGCCGGCGCGGCCAGGGGGGCGACGAGACCGGGATGGTTCCCTACGCGGTCGCGGAGGCCCTCGACGGCCTCCTGATCCCCGACGTCGTCGCCCTCGCGGCCGGCGACGCGGGCGCATTGTCCCTCGACCAGACCCTCGGCCGCGGCGCGCGCCGCCGCGTGACCCTGCGCGGCCCGGTCCTGGCCACGATCCATCCCGACGCGCCCGCGCCGCTCCCCTTCGCCTACGGGCAGGCGCGGCGCGGCGTGATCGAGACCGTCGCGGGCGACCCGGCCGCGGCCGCCGCCCCCGTCCCGGTCTTCGAGGAACGCCCCTATCGCCGCCGGCCGAAACTCGTGAAAGGTGCGCCGTCCGGCGGCTCGGCGGCGGAGCGGCTGAGGGCTGCGACCGGCGAGGCGGCGTCCGTCGGCGGGCGCCTGCTCGTGCGGCCCGAGCCCGACGCGGCCGCGCGCGAGATCCTGGCTCACCTGCGCCGGATCGGCGTCCTCGCGCCGCCGGCCTCCGAACCGCGATGAGGAACCCGATGCCTTTGAACTCCGACGATCTCCTGGCCCGGCTGCGCGCGCTCGGGGTCGCCTACAAGCTCTACGAGCACGCGCCGGTCCTGACCGTCGAGGCGATGATGGCGGCCTGCGGCGACATCGTCGGCGCGCACACCAAGAACCTGTTCCTGCGCGACGGCAAGAAGACGCACTTCCTCGTCACGCTCCGTCACGACGCCCAGGTGGACCTGAAGGCGTTCCGGGCCGTCCTCGGCGCGCGGGGCGGCCTGTCCTTCGCCAGTGCCGAGGCGCTCGGCGCGCAGCTCGGCGTCGCGAGCGGCGCGGTGTCGCCGCTCGCCGCCCTCAACGCCGCGCCGGGCAGCGTGCGGATCTTCGTCCAGGACAGCCTGCTCGCGGAGGCGCGGATCAACGTCCATCCCCGGTGAGCACGCGCACCCTCAACCTCGCGCCCGACGACCTGCTGGCCGCGCTCCGCGCGGAGGGTCACGCGCCGGAGCCGTTCGCGCTGCCGGGGGCGTCGCAGGCGGCCTGACACGGTCCCCTGCGAGGCCGCGCGGGACGTCGCGCTCAGCAGGCGGCCACGTTGACCGCGAGGCCGCCGAGGGAGGTTTCCTTGTACTTGGCCTGCATATCGTGGCCGGTCTGGCGCATCGTCTCGATGACCTGATCGAGGCTGACGAAATGCACCCCGTCGCCGTGGAGGGCGAGGGATGCGGCCGCCACCGCCTTGTTGGCACCGAAGGCGTTGCGCTCGATGCAGGGGATCTGGACGAGCCCCCCGATCGGGTCGCAGGTCATGCCCAGATGGTGCTCCATGGCGATCTCGGCGGCGTTGGCGACCTGCCGCGCGTCGCCCCCGAGGACGGACGCGAGCCCGGCCGCCGCCATGGCGGCCGCGGAGCCGACCTCGCCCTGGCAGCCGACCTCGGCGCCCGAGATCGAGGCCCGGCGCTTGATCAGGCCGCCGATCGCCGCGGCGGCGAGGAGGTAGTCGCGGCCGCGCGCCTCGCTCCAGCCGGGATAGAAGTCGACGATGTAGCGCAGCACCGCCGGCACGATCCCGGCCGCGCCGTTGGTCGGCGCCGTGACGATCCGGCCGCCGGACGCGTTCTCCTCGTTCACCGCCAGGGCGAACAGGCTGATCCAGTCCATGATCTCGTGGGCCGGCCGGCTGTTCGTGAGGCGGTTCGCCTCGAGGGTCTCGTGCAGGCGCTTCGCGCGCCGCCGGACCCTGAGGCCGCCGGGCAGCTCGCCGTCCATGCGCAGGCCACGACTGATGCAGGCCAGCATGGCGTCGCGGACGGCGTCGAGCCCGGCCTCGATCTCCGCCTCGGTGCGCAGGGCGCGCTCGTTGGCCATCTGGACCTGCGGGATGGTGAGGCCGGTCTCGGCGCAGATCCGCAGCAGGTCGGCACCGCTCTCGAACGGGTGGGGCACCGCGACGGCGCCGAGGCCGCCGGTCTCCCCCGCCCCCTCCTCCTCGACGAAGCCGCCGCCGACCGAGTAGCAGACCACCTCGTCCAGCACGGCGCCGTCGGCGTTCAGGGCGCGGAAGCGCATGCCGTTGGTGTGGCGGGGCAGGACCTCGGCGAAGTTGAAGACAAGGTCCTTCGTCGTGTCGAAGGCGACGCCCGGCAGGCCGATGGCGCCGGTCTCGGCCAGGGTTCGCGTGTAGCCCGTCACGGCGTCCGGATCGACGGTCGCGGGCTCGTGGCCGAGCAGGCCGAGGAAGATCGCCAGGTCGGTGCCGTGGCCGCGCCCGGTCCAGGCGAGGGAGCCGAAGATCTCCGCGGACACCCGCGCGACGCCGGCCCGGCCGGAGACGCGGTCGCGGAAGCGGCGCGCGGCCACCATGGGCCCGATCGTGTGGGAACTCGACGGGCCGATCCCGATCTTGAACAGATCGAAGGCGCTGATCATCGCGCGGCGGCTCTCTCCAGCGGGCCGGCCCCGAAGGCGGCTTCCTGCAGCAAGCCATACACGCAGGTCGCGAAGGACCGCCAGCACTCAACCCGGTATGTCGGGACCGGGCCGGGGCGACGGATCAGCACGATCTCGGCCTTGCCGAGGAGCGTGCGGGTGGCGCTGCCCGCCGGGAAGGCGGCGTCGCCGAGGTCGAGGGGGCAGCCGGCGTTGAGGGCGATCGCGGCCGCGTCCCCGCGGACGTCGATCCCGACATTGCGGTGCGACACGTCCACGAGGGCGTGCGTCCGGCCGGCGAGGTCGGTGCTCACGGCGGCGGCCAGGATGTCGGCATCGGTCTCGGGCGCGTCGATCAGCCACTCGTCGGGACCGAGGCGGGCGATCCACCGAGTCTCGTCGCCCGACAGGGTGTTGATCGGGCGGTCGAGGGGGAAAACTGGCCGCCGACGAGCGGGGACCGCGCCGGCTCGGTCCCGCAATCGGCCTCGAGACGCAGGTCGACCACGGTCACGTCGGCCCCGGCCCGCTTGGCGTCGAGGGCCGCCACGTAGGCCGAGGCGCCGGCGGTCGCGAACACGACGCGCCGTCCCGGCAGGACGCCGTAGCGGTTGATGAAGACCCGCACGCTCTCGGCGAGCAGGATGCCCGGACGGTCGTTGTCGGCGAAGACCAGCGGCCGCTCGTGCGAGCCGCCGGCGAGCGCGACCTCGCCGGAGTGCACCTGCCAGAGCCGCTCGCGCGGCGTCTGCGCGGACCCGGCGGGCAGGTGGTCGGTGATCCGCTCGGCCAGCGCGAGGTGGTTGTGGTTGCAGTAGCCGAAGTTCGTCGTGCGCGGCAGCAGGATGACGTTCTCCCGCCCGTCGAGGTCGGCGAGGGCGGTCTTCAGCCACTCCGCGGCCGGGCGGCCGTCGATCTCGGAGGTCACGTCGTGCAGAAGGCTGCCGCCGGGCTCCGCGCCCTCATCGGCGAGGATGACCCGCTTGCCGGTCCTCGCCGCCGCCAGCGCGGCCGCGAGGCCGGCCGGCCCGGCGCCGACGATCAGGACGTCGCAGTGGGAGTGGCGGTTGGCGTAGCGCTCCGGATCGGCCTCGGTCGGCGCCTTGCCGAGACCGGCCGCGCCGCGGATGAACGGCTCGTAGACCTCGTCCCAGAATTTCCGGGGCCACATGAAGGTCTTGTAGTATAACCCCGCGACGAAGACTGGCAAGAGCAGGTCGTTCACCGCGCCGACATCGTAGCGCTGGAACGGCCAGTGGTTCTGACACTGGGTCCTGAGGCCCTCGCGCAGCTCCAGCCGAAGATCTAGCTCGCGCCCGCTAAGGTAATACGACCCATGTGGTTACGAACTCTGCGATCTATTGCACTTTCCAGTCGTCATTTGTTGCCCTGAGCCGAGAGAGCCTTTTATCAATGACAATGAAAAGCTACCGGCGGGCCCCTCACGGGCTTGCCTTCCTGCGACGCTTTCCGGCGGGAAGACGACGCGTCCGGAATTTTACCGTCATGAATTCACAATGCACTGCAGCATTGGTACCGATTTAGACAGCGATGAGAACATATTGTGCAGGAACGCTCGCGTTCCTTTGCAGGCGCATCGTTCGCGGCGCCGCCGCTTGTTCTTCACGCTCCCACGATCATCGACTCGGTCACGCCGACGGCACGGTTCGCGCCCGGGCACGACGTCGCCGGATCGACGGCGATCCGAGAGGCTGACGATCGTTCTGCCGCAACGGTGAGCGGCACATCTGCGTCGAGGCCGAGTCCCGTTCCCGTGCGTCCGCACCGGATGATCCAGTACGCCTGACTCGGCGGCCCCGATGGGCTACGAGGCGTCCGGCCGAAGCAATGGACGCGTGGATGCGGTTAGAGATCGAGCGGAAGTTCCTCGTGGCAGGCGCGGGCTGGCGCGACGCGGCCACATCCATTCGGCACCTGAAGGACGGCTTGGTCGGTCATTTCGCGCGCGGGAAGGTCCGGGTGCGGCTCGACGGCGAGCGTGCCTGGCTAACGGTCAAGGGCGCCCGCGAAGGCATCGCCCGCGCGGAGTTCGAGTACGAGATCCCGCATGCCGACGGCGCCGCCATGGTCGATCAGGTGTGCACCGGCAACGTGATCGAAAAGATCCGCTACTGCGTGCCGCACGACGGGCTGACCTGGGAGGTCGACGTCTTCCAGGGTTCGCTGGCCGGGATGGTCCTGGCCGAGGTCGAGCTCGCGCGGGCCGATCAGTCCTGGGACTGTCAGGAATTTCGTGTGGGGGCGGCCATAGTGGACCCGAAGGAGGTTCCCGATGGCACGACGCAAAGCACCCCGTATCCCTGACGCGATCCTGGACCAGCTCCTGGCCGGGGCCGATCCGAAGACGGCCTTCGAGGCCGATGGCCTGCTGGACGAGCTGAAGAAGGCCCTGGCCGAGCGGGCGCTCAATGCCGAGATGGACCACCATCTGGCGGGCGAGGACGCCGGCAACACGCGCAACGGCTATGGCCGCAAGACGGTCACCACCGAGACCGGCCGGATCGAGCTTTCGATCCCGCGCGACCGGCAAGCGACGTTCGATCCGCAGCTGATCGCCCGG
>NZ_FNVI01000075.1:0-1907 GCF_900107945.1 Methylobacterium sp. 190mf
CTACGAGCGACGTGCAGACATCTACGAAGCCTTCACCAGCCTCGCTGCCAGCCTCATCACACTCAACCAGATCAGGCGGTTCTGTTAGGCGCTCTTAGCCCGCAACAAGATGGCTCGGATATGCGCGCGCCGCTTATGCGTGTTTACCAGCTCGTAAGTGATGGTCTGATCTGCTTCGAGCGCGACTGTCATTGATGCTCCAGAAGATATAAGACGTCTCGCGTGCCAATCGATTTCGATCGGATGGATGTTTCCGAGAGCTTCAATCGCGTAACTCGGCGTGAACTAGCGCGAACTCATTATCGTCGGCCTCCGCAGGGAACGACACCGATCGAGGCGATAAATGTCTAAACGCTTCTTTTTTGACGTCGAGAACGGCCAGGAAACGATTTGGGACGAAGAAGGTGTCAGGGCTGACACTTTGGAGCAGGCACTGGTCGATGCTCGTAGTGTCATCAGAGACATGGCAGGCGAGTTGACCGACGACGTTCTGAGCGGAGAGCTGATGCTGGTAGTTCGCGATGAGGCCGGATCGCTGGTCGCACACCTGCCGATCGAAAAGTCGCAGCACCGCTTTTCCAGTTCAAAATTCGGGAATGTGCAAAAGCTGATCAGGAGTCATCGCTAAATCCGGTGGTGGCAACGGCTACGCTTGCGATTGGTTCCCTACCCAGATCGCTAAAAGCGGCCACGGGCTTCAATCCCAGTTCGGTCGCACGCGCTAGAGGTGACGGTGCTCGGACAGGAGCGGCACCGCTCACTGTGTCGCCGCAGCGGGAAAAGCGTAGCAGTAGGGCGCTCGCTTGGCTCGAACAGAGCCGTTCGCATGATGATGGCGCACGGCCCCGGGGCCGGGCCTGCCCAAAGGTGCCTGCTCGCAGGCGCGCGACCGCCTACCGACGCACAAGCTTGGCGGTTGGGGGGGCAGAAATGGTGGCGGCCGCGAGGAAGGTCGGACGGATTGCACGGATGTGGCCGGGGCAGGGACGGCAGGCGCCTGGGATGCCGCGCACGGAGCATCTCGACACCCACACCGATCCGATAACCGGTCCGTCATCATCAGATGACGCGGCTGCATCAGCCGATGGGGATGCCAAGGCCCTGCCATAGCTCGGCCGTTTGTGTCTTGCGTCGATCCGGTATGGATAGGGGGCCTCTCAAACGGAGGCGTACCGATGTCGGACGAGAACGAGGCCCCTGAACCCACCTCAAGGCGTCCAGGTTGGACAATGCCAACGCCTCGACACCCACCGCGACGTTCGCCATCCTGGAAATATGCTCGAGCGACAGGATCAGACCTACGACCCTCAGAAGAGGCTCGCCCCGCGGAAGGGCTTGGCCGCACATGCTCGATCTCTCGCCCTCGGCCGCCTCTCCGTCGCGTGCTGGGGGCTGTCCATGTTCGTGCTCGCGAACTGCAATGCAGTCGCTGGGCCGACCAAGGCGCCTGAAGCTGCGCTGCCTCAAGATGCCACTCGCCTCGACCAAGCCGCACGGATGATCGTCCGCGTGACCCTCATCGGCCGAAATTGCGCGCCGTTCTACGCTGTCGATCAGGCCCAACTGCAGGAGATCGGAACCGCGCTCTTCTCGCAGTCGCTCGATCGCTTCGGCCAGGACCGGCTGCTGAAGGCCATGAACGTCGCCGAGACCGAAGACACAGCGGCGCTCCGCGAGAGCGGTGCCGCGTTCTGGTGTCCTCTCCAGCGGGCCTACCTCAACAGCCTGAGAATGCGAGGCCTGATCGGGCGACAGCGTTAAGAGCTCGGGCCATCTGACGCTCGAGCCCCGGCAGCAACGCCTCAGACACCCCTGACCTTGCCCCCTGATCTGCCCTCATTCTGAAGCTAGAGGCCGTCGATCAGGAGACGGACGATGAAGAAGAGCCGGTTCAGCGAAGAGCAGAT
>NZ_FNVI01000022.1:0-112076 GCF_900107945.1 Methylobacterium sp. 190mf
GGAAAGTAGCTGCCCTTGCGCAGCTTCGGAATGCGCAGCTCGACCGTGCCGGCCCGCGTCTGCCAATCCCGGTCACGGTAGCCGTTGCGCTGGACCAGCCGCTCGGCGCTCTTCTCGCCATGGGCCGCGCCGGTCAGGCCACCAACCTCCAGCTCCATTAGCCGCTCGGCCGCAAAGCCGATCATCTCGCGCAGCAAATCGGCGTCGGCGCTCTTCTCCATCAGCCCGCGCAGGGCCATCATCTCGTCGGTCATCGGGGGGCTCTCGGGTTCGCGGTTGGTGCTCGCAACCCGACCCTACCCGGCAACCGCCGATGACCACCCCGCGAGAGATCCCGCCTGCTACAGCGCTGTGAAGGGCGCGCAGGCGGGCTCTCCCGCTACCGGCGAGCTACACCACCTCCAGGGACACGACCTCGCCCACGCGTTCCTACCGACGATCAAGCTAGGGCCCGAGCAAGCCGTGGCGACACGTCCGGCAAAGGGCCGGCGGTGCTTCATTTCTGATTGGGCGGGTCCGAAGTGCCCAGGACCTTATTTATGATCAGGGGGAGGAAATCGTCCGAAACCCCTTCTCTATGAGCTGCTTGCGATGCCCCGGCGCGCGAAAAACCACGTCCCCAACCCGGTTGATCGCCACATCGGCAAGCGCATGCGGCTGCAGCGGATGATCCGCGGGCATACGACATACAGCCTTGCCGAGGTGCTGGGGCTCAACGAGCGGACGTACCGGGATTACGAGACTGGCGCTCTGCGCCTCAGCCCGTACCGGCTGGTGCAAATCGCCCGGGCGTTGTGCGTCGAGCCGGGTTTCTGGTTCGTGGGTGCGCCCAGCAGCTTGTTCGAGCCGAGCCCACCCATTGACACCGGCAGTATGGGTGACGGCGACACGCGCCAGCTGCTTCGGGCGTGGGCCGCCCTCACCGGCAAGCCGCGGAAGCACCTGCTGGGAATTGCGCTGGCAATCGCGCAGAGATCATCAGGAGCAGCTTGAGCTTCGATCGCGAAAAATCGCTCCTTAGTACGTCAACACGTCATGAGCCCCACCTCGTGTGCACCGCTTGTGGTGCCGAGGAAATCGAGATGCTCAATAAGTTCGCCACCCGCCGTGTCGTTTTGACATACATGCCAGCCGATGGAGACAAGGAAATATTCCCGGAAATAAATGAATGTCTTTCGTGCTGGACGAGAGAATTTTTCGGCTACGTCGAGCAGATTGGCGTTTTATCGATGTATATTTTTGTTTCCAGAAATTCCGATCTATTCGAGCTGGTGGAGTTTATTGCAAACGAGATTTTAAAGCCGCAAGGCTTCGAGGAGATGCAATTCAGCATTACTGCAAGCGGATCCGTTTCGTAGCGTTGATTTAAAGCCTCCAGAAATTGCGAAGTTCCTGTAATTTCTGGAGGTATCCTCCCGTGCCCCCGGTGATTTTCCGGAACAACGAACTTTTTGGGTTTTGGAGCCGGCGCATCGACTTCGGAGGAGACGTACGCGCTGGGATATGGATCCAGCGGTTCATGTTGGTACCCACGCATTTCGGGTGAACTTCAGGAAGCTTTCTTTGAATGAGTGGCACCATCATCCGAGCGCCTCATGGCCATTCTTGCTCCCCGGTTCCGCGCGGCGGATGACACCAACCCCGACCACCCGAACATCCCTTGCTGGACGGTTGAGGTGTGGTCAGCGGCCGACGGCCGCTGGAAGCAGCATTTGGTCGATGGCATGCCTGTCCACCGCCCGACGCGCGAGCGCGCCCAGGAGCTGGTCGATCGGCTGAACCGGGGCGAGGACATCAGCGAGTTCCAGCGACGCGGACCAGGGACTGCTTCATGGGTGTGCCCGGGTTCAGCCTGATCCTGTTGTTCGTGAAGGTCGGGGCGATAATACCTGCAACAGCAGGTTGCCACTGTGGTGCAAGCGTAGCGTCAGCGTAACCGCCAGAGCGCTCTAACCAGTCCCAGGTTCGTCGCGGCGAGTGCCACCAAAACCCATAGCAATGCATCGGCGCTCCCATGCGCGAGCACGAACGCACCGATGGGCGGGGCAAGCGCTTGAGCCACGAGGCCCGGCCGAGCTAGTCGGCCGATCAACGAGGCGTAGCGGTCAGCACCGAACAGCGCGAGTGGCACCGTACCCCGGGCAAGCGAGTAGATGCCGTTGCCGGCACCATAGAGCATGAGCCATGACCCAACGCCTGGTAGTCCAGCAGCCAAGAAGCTGAGCCCGAGTGTGACCAGGCCGAAGGCGGCCGTCAGCGTCCAAAGCGGGTGGCGCCGCCCTTTCGTAGACATTTCGATCACCCAGGCGGTCACTTGGGCCGGGCCAATCAGCGTGCCGTACGTCGCCGCCGAGCCGCCGTTCCAGTTGGCAGCCATTGGTCTACCGCGGCCAAAGCAGCGGCCAAGCACCCCGGCGCTCAATCGTCACTGACACGATCACGACATCGTCAGGCGGCGACCATTTTGACCGATCTGCAAGGGACTGTTGCAGGATTGACACAGGATAATGTGGTTAAGCTAGAAATCGGCATGGCTATTGGGATCACACATAATGCTGCCCGAGGGTTTGTTTCAATTCCTTAGAGACGCAAATAGTGTCTTGCTCGTTGGGGCAGTCATACTAATATTGTTGGGCGCTGTAACGCCCACTCAGTTATTTGGTGTAACAATTGAGTGGACTTCCGCAAAGAGCTGGCGAGTACTAGGGATTGGTGTTTTGCTTTTTATAGCGTCATTGCCACAAGTTCGTCAGTTTGGTATTATAAAAATCGATGTCGAAAGCTTGAATGTTGCTCGCGACGAAGCAACACAGTGTGCCGGGTTGGCCTATGCAGCTTCAACAAATACCAGCGATGTAAGGACTTGTACATTACGAGGAGCGCAGGCCCAGGGTCATGGCAATGCCGCTGTGAGCGCAATCAACAAAACTCTCAGTTCAATAAAATAGCATATTTTGTATGAATAAAGGCTAATATTTGTAGCGGCTCACTCCCGGATCTCGGCTTTAGATCGCTTGATCGATTGTTGGTGTAGACGACCACCGCTTTGTTAGCCGAGTGGCGCAGCTTCACCATATGCGTCACGCCCGGGGAGGGGCCGGCCCAAAGACGCGGATATGGGTGCGTCATCCAAGCCTCCGACAACTCGGAGGCAGCTCGCCATAATATCGCATGATTGCAAAAGCATGCACCGAACGCGGGTTCATTATGTGTAGGCCCGCGCCGTACCAGCTGCTCCACGGGCCACTGAGCTGTGTTCGACCGCCCAAGCCGAACCGCTGACCACCGAACCAGCCAAACGAAACCGAGTCAGCGTTCCGTTGGGGCTTGCCCTTCGAAACTGCAGAGCAGGAACGTACCCGGCATGAGTGTCCGGCTGTACCCCTCCCTGCGCGTCAGATCGATGGGTAGCCTGGCAGTGCAGCTGCCGGCGGTGGCAACCCGATGCTGCCGCTGCCGTCGCATACCGGTTCAAATACATCTCATTATGAACAAACTAGCTGACAGCGAAGCGAGGTGGGTCATCCGAGCCGACGACTGTAAGTTTGTAATCATCAACGTCAATATATTTTATCTCAAACTGAGTGAGTTCTTCGAAGCGATCAGTCTGATGATTATCTAGATTGGTTCCCAAGATTATTCTTGTAATACATTCGGGATTGTTGTATCTCACTTCATTCATCTTAGTTGTCATTAATCGCCATTCTCGTTCTTGACTCCAGCGGTGATTTTTACGCCCAAGGACGCTGCGTGCGAGGCTGTCAATAGATGCTGTCTTAGAAATAACGGGCATTTCCTCGTCATATGTCATGCGCACGAGTTGATCATCGTCATCTAATTCCGCGAGCAGCTTGCTTACATCATATTCGATACAAATACCTCTCATGTTATTTGTATAATGCGCCCACATCAGTTCATTTGTGGGCGTTTCAGAGAATGAGACAATACCAACATTCAATTTACTTTGGAACAAGGCATGATACAAATCTACTCTTTCTCGAAAAGTATCATCTCCTTTGTATAGACCTTCCATCGGGTCGTTCATTGCTTTGAAATTTGACGCCCAGATGTAGTTGTCTTTGATGGCCTTTATTTCCTGTTTGAATGTTTTTCCGGCAGGGTCATCATGTTTGTCAGTCAGAGCACGATAGCGGTAGAGTTTTTTGGGCTTGGATACAATTTTGATGCGAGCAGGCATCTGTTATCCTCAAAGCTGCTTGTCTGATATGATTACTCGACTGTCCCCCCGTTGGATACCAAGGGCTATCGTTCCAAAAATCAAGAGTAATAAGCGGTACAAAAAGTGATTTTTATACAATGGGTTAGTCCGTGCAAAGTCCAGCACGAAATGTCCGCGCTGATCCGGCAGCGGTCGCTCGGCGAGCGACTGCCATGGGTAGCCCCCCATAACAGGTGTTGCGCAGGTCCACGGTTCGTCCGCTTGAAGCCATGCTTTGGCAGCAACGGCATTGCCGATCCAATAGGGCTTGGTCATGTGGAGCGTTCCACCACGCCCCAAATCCTATTCCGATAAAATCACTTTGATTTTTGGAATGCGATCGTGTCCAATGTCAATGAGTCTATTGGAACGGTTCGCCGAGGTCCAGCATGCTGGTGGGGTACGCCCGAGTTTCCACTCTCGACCAGGAGGCCGGGTTTGAGGCGCAACTTCGCGAGCTGGAGCGCGTAGGCTGTGAAAGGTTGTTCAGTGAGCAAGTGTCTTCGGTCGCGAAACGCCCGCAGCTGACGGCGGCGCTGGAGTTCGTCCGGGAGGGCGACACGCTCGTTGTGACCAAGCTCGACCGGCTGGCCCGATCAGTGACGCATATGGGCGAGATTCTGACCGGGCTCGAAGCCAAGGGTGTGGCGCTGCGCATCCTGAGCTTAGGCGTGGATACGGGTACTTCGACAGGCAAGCTGATGCTCAACGTGCTGGCCGGCGTGGCGCAGTTTGAGCGGGAAATGATGCTGGAGCGCCAGCGCGAGGGCATCGCCAAGGCCAAGGCCGCCGGGCTGTACAAGGGGCGTAAGCCGACCGCGCGAGCCCGTGCCGCCGAGATCGAGGCGCTGGCAGCGGAGGGCCTGAGCATGGCCAAGATCGCCAAGCGGCTCGGGATCGGCGTGGGCAGCGTCCACCGGACGCTCCGTCCAAAGGACGCAGCCACGGCCATGACGATTTCAAGCTAGAGCGCGGTGAGAGCATCGCCGAGGACACGAAACGCGTACCCGTCGAGTGTCGGAAAAAGTCAGCGTCGGACCCATCACGACGTGTCCGTCGCTGAGTTTGTCCGACGCGCGAAATTCGATGCACCAGAGGACGGCTGCCGGCGGCGGCCCTGCGCGTGTTTCCGTCCTCAACTCACGTCCCAGTGATAGCGGCGGCGGACGAACGGTTCGGCCGCGGCTGGCGGCAAGTGAGCGCCCGGGCCCGGGAGCCAGTCATTGCCGTCCGGCGATACCCCCCTCGCGTGGGCGGTGATTTGGTAGTGTGAGAGGAGCCGAAAGAAGGTCGAGATCGCCACGCTGACAGACGCGTGCCAACATAGGTCCAGTTCGTGAAGGCCGCGCGCAAATTCGGCGTCCGGGTCCGAAGCGCTTTCGGAGTGCCCTTCGACGAGCCAGCCCACGACAGCATAGTCGAGTTCGGTGGTCGCAATCCCGGTCAGGGTACCATCCCGGTCACCCGCGTCGAAGTCCCACGCCCGCCACCGCTGGTGGGCGCTCCTCCAGAGGACCCGCCGCCGCTCGGCGTCCGCACGGACTCGGAATGCCGTTAGGCAGCCAGTGACAGCGGCGCGCCCATCACCGCCCAGGGTGCTGAGCGAGATGCTGTACACGTAAGCTTCGAGTGCACCGTCGCTGGCGCGGGCGAGCGCACGGCCGAGGGATTCCTGCATGTGCGGGTTGCGGACGGGATAGCGGTTGAACACCGCAAGCCAACTGGGCCACCCGGGCTCGTCGGCCGCGAGGACGGTGAGCAGATCGGTGAGGGCCGCCCCTTCATTAAGGGTGAGGGTGCGCCTCTCTCGCCGGACGACACGCTCGACCGCGGCGAAGCGGGCGTGCGGGCTGGCGGTTTCAACAGCGACACGGAAGGCCTCTTCGAGAGGCAACGACCCCAACAGCAAGTGACCGTGCGTCCAACTCTCGACGCCATTGACGAGGCGGATCAGGCTGGGGCGGTCCAGCGCGAGCAATCCGTGAAGCGCCTGCATCGCGGCGGCGTCGAGTTTTGGTAAGCGCGGGAAGGCGCGGGCCAGCTCCGCGAGCTGCGCCCAATCGCTCGCCCGCTCCGCGTTTTGCAGGAAGGCCAGGTGCTCGCACTCCCAGACCGGCGCATTCGCTGGGACATGAGCGTTCGGCGCCCGGCCCCGGATGACCGCCCGGAGACCTGCCGGGATGAGTTCTCGTTCGACGAACCGCGATCGCGCCGCCTCCCAGAAACCCCCGGCCTCATCCCAGAAAGCCGCGCAGACCAAAGCCGCTTCGAACCTCTGCACGGCGTTGTCGGTGCCCGGATCCAGCTCGCACAGCGTGTGCACGACCCAACCGAGGCGCGCGGACAACCGGCGCACCCCATCCGGGTCCAGGGTCGGCAGGGCCGCGAGCGCGGTCGGCACGTCGCCGAGGTCCCGGCGGGCCGCGACCAACAAGCTATCGAGCGTGGCGTTTGTCACCGCGGACCCGCCCTCCCGGATCACGGCCTCTACAGCGACGGGCGGCTCGACCTGACCATCCCAAGCTTCCAGGAGGCGGGCGAGTGCCCGCACTCGCGCGGTCACCACGACCTCCAGACGACGTGCTCCGGCTGGTCCACCGCGGACCAGAGATCCTGGAAGGCCCCGGCGATCAGCGCGGGGTTCGAGACGCGCTGCAGGATGTGGTGCGCGTTGCCCAGGCTGTTGACGGACGTGCCCAGCGACCACGCCAGCGGACCGTCCGGGCCGTTCGGGAAGATCAGGAACCGGTCGTGGAACGCCCAGCCGCCGGGCCCCCGGCTGTTGCGGTACTCCAGCCTCAGGCCCTCCAGGTTGCCGCCGTCGCGAGCGAGGAGGACCCGCTGGCGATCCGCGAATGAGGCCGGCGGTGGCTGCACCGACCCCGGCTCGGCCCCTCCCGGTCGCGCCACGCGTGGCGGATCGCTTCCGCCGCTCAGGCCCCTCAAGAGTACTCCGCCGTGGGGGCACCAAAACAGTGTCTGAAGGAGATCAGCGGCAGTGAGGTATGGGTCCCACAGGTCCACCCCTCCCTCGCCATGTCGGGCGATGAGGAAGCGGATGTCGGCCAGAGCGCGGGCCCGCTCCGCCGACGAGCCGGCGGCCGGCCGGTACTGGACGAAATCGCGCGTCTCCTCCAGGCGGCGGCGCTCTTCCATCTCTTGACGCCGACCGAGCCAAAAGTCGGCATCCTGGCCAGGATCCTCACCGACGACGGTCCTCGTCGTCGCGATGAGGCCGACGCGCTCCGGCCTAACGACGTCGTCATGGTCCGCGGCGCTGAACAGCCGGGGTTCGTGCTGCAGCATGTGGCTGTTGAGCGTGATCTGTCTCAACACCGAGGTCGGCGCGGTCGCGATCAGGAGCGCGCCTGACCCAACGTCGAGCACCTCCGACTCGACGGGTCGCCGCCGGCCATCGACCGCTAGGTCGCCGCTGCATTCGAGCCGCTCGCTGACCGCGGCGCCTGTCAGGAGTTCGTCCCATTTGGCTCGCGCGGCAGCCGTTAGGGCACGCGGCAGCGTTCCCGGCCGCCATATCGTCTCAAGCCGCAAATGGTCGCCGTCCCGGGGCACCGCGACACTGGGCACGACGACTGTGACCGGCACCTGTATCAGCACGTCCCCCAACAGGTCCGCTAAGCCGGCGAAGGCAATCGGGACGGCGGCCGACACCGCTTCGGACAGTTGCTGCAGGCGGCGGCGGTCGGCGAAGAAGGGGGTGAGGTGCAGCTTCTGCCGATCAAGCAGGCGGAACACGTATGACCCAGCCCAGAAATTGTTTTTGAGGACCCTATTGAGCGGGACGGCCACTGAGCCATCAGGAGGCGCAAACATCGGGGGCTCGGGCCACAGAGCACCGACTTGGAGGGCACAGCCGCTCAGCCCCCACACCCCAGTTTGCGCATAATTCTCCAGGGTTCGATCGAGGGCCGGCAAGGGTCGGAGCGTGCGCGCGACGCCAAAGGACCAGTCGCGAAAGCCATCGACCCGTATCCGTGGGATCGGAAATTGCGGTCGATCGGCATCGCTCACGTCCGGGCGGCCTTCCGCAAGAACGGCCAGCGAAAGGACGTTCAAGGGTTGAGCCCCGCGCGGTGTGGCCGTGATCTCAATCAGCTCGACGTGGTCGAATTGCCCGATTCGACCGTGCTCTAGCAACGGGCGCAACTGCTCGCGCAACCGTGCATAGGCCGCGCCCCTGCCATCAAGCTGAGTGCTCGGGCTCGGGATTGGCTCCAGCGCTCCAGCGGTCATCAAATTCTGCCCCCGGTTCATCCATACGCATACGCCCGAACGGTCCCTCGCTGAAGTTGAATCAACGATCCAGGGCCCATGCTAGGTAGGGCTGAGCGCTAGCTACGAGGACCTTTGGCGCCAAACCAGCTCGCGAGATCGTCCCGCCGTTATATGTACTCAGGAACGCGACTTTCGCGCTTCCGGCATGCACGTGCAGCGCTCCGCACGGCGAGCCAGGGACGGTCGTTGGCAGCGCGTTCGAGAACGATGTCGGATACCAGTTTGTTGTCGCCCCGGTGTGTCACGAAGGCTGAGGCTGCGGAGCTGTGCCGTATCACCCCCGGCCAATTCACCCGGTGGATGAAGCTTGGGCTCGTCCCCGGCCCATTGCGTGGCACCAAGCGCTGGCTGGTAGCCGAAATTGATTTTTTTCTCGGCCGGGTTAATTCCTGTGCCCACCCACTGAAGGAGGCTCATCACCTACAACAGTGGAAGATGCGACGTGATCAGCGAACTGCCGGGGGTCAACATAGTCCGCAAGCAACGCGCGGACGGCACTGAAAATATTTATTATTACCACCGCGCAACCAAGACTCGCCTTACCGGACTGCCAGGAACAGTTGAATTTCGAGCCAGTTATGCCGCCGCCCAGGCGAGCATCCGTCGCTCGCAAACAACACAGGACGTAATTTGGCTCATCAGGCGATACACCGACTCGCCGGAGTTCAATAAGAAGTTGGCATTGAGCACGCAAAGGGAATACCGGCGCATGCTCACAACCATGGAGCCAGAGTTTGGCGATATGCCGGTTTTGGCTCTACAGGATCACGAAGTCATAACTGTTTTCATGGACTGGCGGGACAAGGTGGCGACCGATTCGGGAGAGCGTGAGTCAGACAACAGGCTTTCGGTACTGTCAGCCATGCTTACGTGGGCCAAGCGCCGGGGTCACATCCACTTCAACCACGTTCGCGGATTTGAACGCTTACACAGCGCCGATCGATCGGAGGTCATTTGGCTGCCCGAGCATATCGAGGCGTTCATGAGCGTGGCGCCGCTAGAGTTACAGCGGGCGCTCATGCTCGCGCTGCACACCGGACAGCGGCAGGCCGATATTTTGGGACTGGAGTGGTCGGCGTACGACGGCAAGAATATTTGGCTGAGGCAGGGCAAGAACGCGCGGCATGGACGGGCAGCGCCGCTCATGAGGATCCCGTGTACCGAGGCGTTACGCGGCACACTCGATGGGATGGATCAGACGACATCGCACATCGTCACCACGAAGTCCGGCCGCTCGTTCGGCAAGCGGCATTTCGCTCGTACGTGGCATCGAGCGACGCGCGAAGCACAGCTCGATCGGGCCAGATTGTTCGGCTTCAGAGACCCGGTAGCGTTGCACTTCCACGACTTACGAGGAACTGCAATCACGCTGCTTTCGGAAGTCGGATCCACGCCACAGGAAATCGCGGCAATCACCGGCCATAAGCTAGCGAGCGTGACCCAGATCCTCGACCGCTATATGGCGCGATCCGGGGGACTGGCTGATCGTGCAATCGAGAGGTGGGAAAAGTCGTCGGCCACGGAGTATGCAAACCGCTTGCAAACTCGCCAACCGTCGCTGGCCCGGCGTTCCTGATTATCTAGCAAAATCAGGTAGTTGATGGCGCGCCCGAAAGGATTCGAACCTCTGACCCCCAGATTCGTAGTCTGGTGCTCTATCCAGCTGAGCTACGGGCGCCTGACACGGCGGCGGGCTCTCGGCCCGCCGGTGTGAAGGGGCTTCTAGAGGCTCAGATCCGGCTTGGCAAGACACTTCGGACAAGGACTTCGCGCTCCGCGCATCGTGCCCCGGATCCGGCTCTCTACGGGGCCCGGGCGCTCGCGCGAACGCGCTCCTCCGCGGCCCGGATCGCCTCCGGCGTGCCGACATGCAGCCACTGGCCGTCGAGCCGCATCCCGAACAGCCGCCCCGCCGCGATCGCCCGGTCGAACAGCAGGTTGAGCGAGAACGCGCCCTCCGGCGTGTCGGCGAAGAGGCCCGGCGTGAGGATCGCCACCCCCGCGTAGATGAACGGCGCCACCGCGCGCTCGCCGCGGCGCTCTAGGCGGCCGTCCGGATCCATCACGAAATCCCCGGAGCCCTCGTAGCCGAGGCTGGTGGCGGTCGGTGCTACCAGCAGCAGGCCGTCCATGCGGTCCCCGTCCCAGGTCTCGATCAGCCGGCGCAGGTTGGAGGCCGGCCCCTCGAGCCAGAACGAATCCGAGTTCAGCACCACGAACGGCGCGTCGCCCAGGAGCGGCAGCGCCTTGCGGATGCCGCCGCCCGTCTCCAGCAGCGCCGCGCGCTCGTCGGAGACGGTCGTGGCCGGTCCCGGGGCCGCCCCCTCGGCCCGGCGCGCGAGGTGCCCCTCGATCAGGTCGGCGAGGTAGTGGACGTTGACGACTGCGCTCCCGATCCCGGCCTCGGCGACCCGGTCGAGGGCGTGGTCGAGCAGGGCCTTGCCGGACACCTCCACCAGGGGTTTCGGCACGGTGGCGGTCACCGGCCGCATGCGCTTGCCCAGGCCCGCGGCCAGGACGAAGGCGCGGCTGACGGCGGGGCTGGGATCGCTCATGCGGTCGGGAATCCGGTGGTCAGGGGTCGGGCGCCGGGGCGACGAGGCCCGGCAGATGGTCCGCGTGCCAGGCCCGCAGACCGGCGAGCGCCGGATGGGCGAGGTTGCGGGCGAGGTAGCCCTCGATCCGCGGCAGGTGGGCGAGGTAGCCGGGCTTGCCGTCGCGCCGGTCGAGGCGCGCGAAGATGCCGAGGATCTTGGTGGCCCGCTGGGCCGCCAGCAGCGCGTAGGCGGTGGCGAAGGCGCCGACGTCGAAGGTCGGGTCCCGGCCGCGGCGCTCGCGGGCATAGAGGCCGAGGAGCCGCAGCTCGAACTCCGCGCTGGAATCGACCCGGGCATCCTGCAGCAGCGAGGCGACGTCGTAGGCCGGGTGGCCCATGACGGCGTCCTGGAAATCGATCAGCCCGACCCGCTCCAGCCCGTCGCGCTCGGGCAGCCAGATCAGGTTCGGGGAATGGTAGTCGCGCAGGGTCCAGGTCGGCCGATCGGGAATCGCCCCCTGGAGCGCCGCCCGCCACAGGTCGACGAAGGCCGCCCGCGCCGCCGCCGACAGGCTGACGTTCCGGATCGCCGGGGCGTACCATTCGGGCATCAGCTCCGCCTCGAACAGCAGCGCCTCCATGTCGTAGGGCGGCAGCCTGTGCTCGATCCCCTCCGCCACGGGCAGGACCGGGGGCAGCGGGTTGGCGTGGAGCTTGGCCAGCACGCGCACGGCCTCGGCGTAGCGCTCGGGCCGCGGGGCGCCGCCCTCGATCACCGGCTCGCTGCCGAGATCCTCCAGGATGAGCAGGCCCTCGGTCAGGTCCTCGCCGTAGATCTTCGGGGCCGAGAAGCCGAGTGCCCGCAGGCCGCGGTCGAGGGCCACGAAGGCGTGGACGCTCTCGGCGAGGTGCACGATCGCGCTGTAGGGCTTGCCGTCCCGCACCGGCGGCCCGTCGGGTCGCGGCGGCGCGATCATCAGCACGGCGCTGGTGCCGTCGGGCTTGGTCAGGCGCTCGTAGGCGCGGGAGGAGGCGTCCCCCTGCATCAAGGTCCGCTCGGCGATGTCCCAGCCGCTGCGGTCGAGGAGGCGGCGCACCGCGCGGGCCCGGTCGAGGCGGGCGCGCATGCCGCCGGTGCCGTCGATCCGCGCGAGCCGCGCCTCGGGGCCGAACTCCGCCCGCAGGGACAGGTCCACGGTCAGCACCGGGCCGGCGCGGGGCGGCATCCGGTCGGGCCACTCCACCAGGGTGATCGCGCCCTCGGCCATCTCGTCGAAGCCGAGTTCCACCAACTCGTCGGGGTCGCGCAGCCGGTACAGGTCGGCGTGGACGATCGGCTGGCCGTCGCGGGCCGCGTAGGGCTGGATCAGCGTGAAGGTCGGGCTCGGCACCTCCAGGCGCGGGTCGCCGGCGAGCTCGCGGATGACCGCGCGGGCGAGCGTGGTCTTGCCACCACCCAGGCCGCCGGACAGAGCCACGACGTCCCCGGGCATCAGGAACTCGGACAGGAACAGGCCGAGATCCTCGGTGGCCGTCTCCTCCGGCAGCACGAATTCCCAGGGCGCCGGATGCGCGGATGCCCCCGCAGACCCTTCGGCCATCTGCCCGTCCCGCTCGTCTCCGCCCAAAGCCCGCCTCCGAGACCCGAAGACGCATGGTCCGAAAACACGCACCGGATGCAAGCGTTTCCGCCCGGAGCCGCGCGCTTCCCGCCCGCCCGGTGCATCGAAACCACGCTCGCGGGGGTGGCGAAAGACCGCGCCGGGGCCGGGAATCCGTCAGGCCCGGGCGTGGAACCCGTGCCGCCCCGGATCAGCCTCCCCGGAGAGCCCGACGCGCCACGCGTCGGCGTTCCAGGCCGCCGCCGCCGCGAGGGCGTCGGCCTCCGGCATCGGGCGGCCGAAATGGTAGCCCTGGCCCAGGGCGCAGCCCATCGCCGCGAGGGCCTCCGCCTCGGCGCGGCCCTCGATGCCCTCCGCGACCGCCGCCACCCCGATCTCCTCGGCGAGCCGCAGGATGGTCTGGACGATCCGGCGATCGCGCGGCTCCGCCAGCATTGCCCGGACGAAGGCCCGGTCCACCTTGAGCGTGGTGATCGGCAGGGTGCTGAGATGGCTGAGCGAGGAGTAGCCGGTGCCGAAATCGTCCACCGCGATGCCGAGGCCGGCGGCGCGACAGCGCGCGAGGGCGGCCGCGGCCCCGGCCGGATCCTGCATCAGCGCGCTCTCGGTGACCTCGATCTTGAGGGCGCCGGGCGCGAGGCCGGTCCGGCGCAGCATCGCGTCGACGAGGCCCGGTATGTCCGCGCGGGCGAGATCCTGGGCCGTGACGTTGAAGCTCACGAACAGGGAGGGCTCGACGGAGGCGGGCGCGCGCAGGCCGGCCTGCAGGATGCGGGGCACGATCCGGCCGATCGCGTCGATCACCCAGGCGGTGATCGCCAGGATCAGGCCGTTCGCCTCGGCGGCCGGAATGAAGGCGGCGGGGGGCACGAGCCCGCGCTCGGGATCGTGCCAGCGGATCAGGGCCTCGAAGCCGGCGAGGCGCCCGGTGGCGAGCCGCACGATCGGCTGCAGGAACAGCGCGAACTCGTCCCGGGCCAGGGCGCGCCGCAGGGCGCGCTCCTGCGCGAGCGACGCGACCGTCGCGTCGAAATCGGCGCGGGCGGAGGGCGACGGCGGCGCCTGAAGCCCCTCGGCGGAAGCCGGCCCGAGGCGGGGCAGGGTCTCGCGAAGCCGGGCGATGAGTCCCTCGAGGCAGAGGCGCAGGATCGGATCGGCGCCGGCGAGCCGCTGGCGGATCTGCGCCGCGTCCACCGGGACGAGCACGCAATCCGCCTCGGCGCGCGCGCCGGCGGAGCGCGGGAGGGCGTCGAGGATGGCCATCTCGCCGAAGATCTCGCCGGGGCCGCGCCGGGCGAGCACGGCCTCACCGCCGTCGCGCCGCCGGAAGATCGCGATGCGCCCGCTCAGGATCAGGTAGGCGCAGTGCCCGATCGCCCCCTCCTCGAACAGGACGGTGCCGGCCGGGAGAGTGACGGGATCGGAGAGGTCGTGCATCGGTCGGGGACGCTGCGCCTTCGCGGGGAAAGCCCGGCGCGAGCTTTGGCACAGCGGCCTTAAGATCGGATCAAGGGCCCGCCGGATCAGCCGCGCGGGATCCCATGTGCCTTGATCCGCGAGGCCAGCGTCGTCGGCCGAAGGCCGAGGAGCGCGGCCGCGCCGCCCGGCCCGGAGATCCGGCCGCCCGCCAGCGCCAGGGCCGCGACGATCTCGGCGCGGTCGCGCGCCCGGCGCTCGGCCTCGCTGGCGGGCCGCCCGCCGGGCGGCGCGGCCGGGCTGGCCGCGTCCGCGGGTCCGGTCGCCTCACCGTCGGGCAGGTCGAGGCGGAGGCGCCCCCGGGCGGAGAGGATCACCGCCCGCTCGATCACGTTCTCCAGTTCCCGGACGTTGCCGGGCCAGGAATAGCGGCAGAGGCGGCGGACATCGCCCTCCGTGAGGCGCGGCTCCGGGACGGTGAGGCGGCGCGCGGCGACCCGGAGCAGGTGCTGGGCGATCGGCGGGATGTCCTCGGGCCGCTCGCGCAGGGGCCGCGCCTGGATCGGGAAGACACTGAGGCGGAAGTAGAGGTCCTCCCGGAAGCGGCCCGCCCGGATCTCGGCGCGCAGGTCCCGGTTGGTGGCCGCGACCACGCGCACGTCCACCGCCCGCGTGCGCGCCTCGCCGACCCGCTCGAACGAGCGCTCCTGCAGGACGCGCAGCAGCTTGCCCTGGAGGTCGAGGGGGATCTCGCCGACCTCGTCGAGGAACAGCGTGCCGCCGTCGGCGAGTTCGAACCGGCCGATCCGGTCGCGCAGCGCCCCCGTGAAGCTGCCCTTGGCGTGGCCGAAGAACTCGCTCTCGAACAGCTCGCGGGGGATCGCCGCGCAGTTGACGCGAATCATCGGGCGGGCACTGCGGCGGCTGCCCTCGTGGATCGCCCGGGCGATCAGCTCCTTGCCGGTGCCGGATTCGCCGGTGATCAGCACGGTGGCGTCGGTGGCGGCGACGCGGTCGACCTGCCGGAGCGTCGCCGCGATGGCGGGCGAGCGGCCGATGATGCCCTGGTGCTGGCGCTCGGCCCGGATCTCCTCCTTCAGGTAGGCGTTCTCCAGCTCCAGGCGCTCCCGGAGGGAATCGACCTCGGCGAGTGCGCTCGTCAGGCGGGCCTCGGCCTCACGGCGCTGGCTGATGTCGCGGAACACGATGACGGCGCCGAGCAGGCGCCCCCGGTCGCGGATCGGCGTCGAGGTGTACTCGACCGGGAAGGCGGTGCCGTCGGCGCGCCAGAAGACCTCGTGATCGACTTGGTGCACGGTCCCGTCCCGGAACGCCGCGTAGATCGGGCAGTCGCGGTGGGGGTAGTGGCTCCCGTCCGGGCGGGTGTGGTGCACGGCGGCGTGCATGTCCCGGCCGACGAGGTCGGCGGCCTCGCAGCCGAGCATGCGCGCGGCGGCCGGGTTGACGAAGGTGGTCACGCCCTCCGCGTTGACGCCGTAGATCCCCTCCCCGGCCGCGCGCAGGATCAGCTGGTTGCCCCGCTCGATGTCGCGGAAGATGCGCTCCACGCGCTGCCACTCCGAGAGGCCGGCGCGCATGTGGGCCTCGGCCTCGCCGTCGACCTGGCGGCGGTGGAGCGTGTCCGGGTCCGCCAGGGTGACGAGGAGGCGCATCGCGTCGCCCGGGAGCGGGAAGGCCGCGGTCTCGACCCGCAGGTCGCGCCCGGCCGCGTCGCGCGGCGCCAATGTGCGCGTCCACCAGTGCCCCCGGGCCAGCGCGGCCTCGGTGAAGACCGTGAGCGCCGGGAGCTGGCCCGGGAACAGGGCGCTCGCCCGTGCGCCGCGCAAGGCCGGGCGGCCGTAGCCGAGGAGGCGCGCCGCCGCCGGGTTGGCGTCCGCGACCCGGTCCTCCTCCGGCGCGAGGACCAGCATGGGATCCGGGCTCGCCTCGAAGACCGGCCCGAAGCTTCCGGCGGCACCGGACTCACGAGATATCGTCATTGGCTCACGATATCTCGTTTCCGACGAGATGTCGTGAGCGATCTCCAGGCGACCAAATCTCTGGCAGACCGAGCGATTTCTCCGGCATCCCTTCTGGCACACCCTTTGCCGAATGAGGCTGTCCGCCCGTCGGCCGGCACCGCTCCCGAAGGCGCGCCGCGACGACGCCCGGCGGATGTCCGCGTCCGGACGCGACCGTCCCCCCTCACCGGTCGCGGTCCGGACGCGCACCCACACCGGGTGGGTGGGGCCGCGGAGCGCGCGGCCTCACCGGACCCATCGCAGATCGAGATCCGGGAGCCGACGATGAAGCGCGAAGACCTCACCGAGAAGCTTCTCGACATCAAGCGCGAGAAGGGGTGGAGCTGGAAGCACATCCACGCGGAGATCGGCGGCCTGTCGCCGTTCCTGATCACCGCGGCCTGCATGGGCCAGATGAAGCTCCCGAAGGCCCAGGCCAAGCGGGCGGCCGAGCTCTTCGGCCTCACCGCCGCCGAGGAGCGGATGCTCAACGAGCCGCCCTATCGCGGCTCGATCCCGTCCATGCCGCCCACCGACCCGCTGATCTACCGGTTCTACGAGCTGGTGATGGTCTACGGAACGACCTTCAAGGAGCTGATCCAGGAAGAGTTCGGCGACGGCATCATGTCGGCGATCGACTTCAACATGGACATGGCCCGGGAGGCCAACAACAAGGGCGACCGCGTGAAGCTCACCATGTCGGGCAAGTTCCTGCCGTACAAGTACTACGGCAACGACGACGACACGCCGGAATACGGCTTCAAGGAGGGGTGAGCGACCCGCAAGGGCATCCCCCCGACCGGGATCCGACGGTCAGGCATCCGGATCGGGCCAGCGACACCGGCCGCGGCGCGCGACGCGCCGCCGTCCCTCACGCCGCCGCCGGGCGGCCCTCCGGCTCCAGGTAATCCTGCACCGGCCGCGCCGGGCCGCCGCGCATCAGCACGTAGAGGAAGGGCACCAGCAGCAGGGTCGCGGGCGTCGCGAAGGCGATGCCGCCCATGACCGCGCGGGCGAGCGCGGCGTTCTGCTCGCCGCCCTCGCCGGTCCCGAGCGCCATCGGGATGAGCCCCAGGAACATCGCCGAGGCGGTCATCAGCACCGGCCGCAGCCGGGTCTCGCCCGCGGTGATCGCCGCCTCCAGGGCGCTGCACCCGGTCTCCTCCCGGTGCTCCTTGGCGAAGGTGACGAGCAGGATCGAGTTCGCCGAGGCGATGCCCACCGACATGATCGCCCCGAAGATCGACGGGATCGAGAACGGCGTGCCGGTCACGAACAGCGCGAAGGTGATGCCGCAGAAGGCCATCGGCAGGGCGGCGATCACCACGAACGGGTCGCCCCAGCTCTGGTAGTTCACCGCCATCAGCAGGTAGACGGCGATCAGCGCGATGCCGAGGCCGATCTCCAGGCGGAAGAAGGCCGAGCGCATGTTCTCGATCTGGCCGCGGACGACGATCTTGTCCGGCGCCTCGAGGTTCTTCTGCTCGTCCTCGACGATCCTGTCGATCTCGCGCGCGACCGAGCCGAGGTCCCGGTCCTGCACCGAGGCGAAGATGTCGAAGGTCGGCTGGATGTTGACGTGGCTGATCATGGTCTGCGTCGGCGTCCGGCGGATGTCCGCGAGGCTCGACAGCAGGGTCAGCACCCCGGGGCCGGAGCCGGAGGTCGCGGCGGCGCGCACGAACATCGGCGTGTTGCGCAGGTCGGTGAGCGAGCTGTTGCGGTACTCGGGCGTCTGCACCCAGAGCTGGTAGGGGATGCCGGTCTTCGGGTCCGGCCAGAAGTTCGGCGTGACCTGGTAGCTGCCGGACAGCGAGATGTTCATGTTCTGCGCCACCTGCTGCTCGGTCAGCCCGAGTTCGGAGGCGAGGCGCCGATCGACGTCGACGTAGAATTGCGGCTCGTTGACGATCTGCTGCAGGTGGACGTCGACGAGGCCCTTCGTGTGCTTCAGCCGCTGCACGATGCGCTGGGCGACCTCCAGGTCCTTCTCCTTGTGCCGGCCGGAGACCTGCACGTCGATCGGCGTGAGGACGCCGAAGTTCAGGATCTGGGTGATCATGTCGGCGGGCTGGAAGTAGACGACCACGTCGGGGAAGCGCTTCATGAGCACCTCGCGCAGGCGCTTCATGTAGCCCGCCACCGGGCCGTGCCCCTCCTTCAGGCTGATCAGCATCTGCCCGTCATTGTAGGAGACGAACGAGCCGTCCGAGAACGCGAAGTTGTAGTTGTTCGACGGCAGGCCGATGTTCTGGAGGATCTGGTCGACCTCACCGGCCGGGATCACCTCGCGGACCGTGTCCTCGACCTCGGCGAAGACCTGCCGGGCGGTCTCGATGCGCATGCCGACGCGGGTGCGCAGATGCATGGTCATCTGGCTCGCCTCGATCTGCGGGAAGTAGTCCTGGCCGACGAAGACGAACAGCACGCCGGTCATGCCGAGCACGCCGCCGACGGCGCCCAGGGTGACGACGCGGTGGCGCAGCACCGCGTGGAGCAGCCCGACATAGCCGCGGTGGAACCGCGCGAAGCCGCGCTCGAACGCGCCGTGGATCCGGCCGGCGAGCCGCAGCGCGGGGGCGCCCACGAGGCCGACGGCCCGGGCGATCCGGCCCCGCCGGGGCGCCGCGTCCTGCGCCCGGTGCACGTCCCGGTCTTTCGCGTGCTTCTGCCGGTATTCCGGCGCCACGATCACGTCGATTAGCAGCGGCACCAGGGTCCGCGACAGCAGGTAGGAGGTCAGCATCGCGAACACGACCGCGAGCGCCTGCGGGGTGAACAGGTATTTCGGCGTGTCGGTGAGCGCGAACACGGCCGTGAAGGCCGCGCAGATCGCGAGCGTCGAGATCAGCGCCGGCTTGGCGATGCCGGCGGCGCCGTGGACCACGCTCTCGCGGAATTCCTCGCCCTCCTCGAACAGCCGGTAGGTGTTCTCGATCGCCACCGTGGCGTCGTCCACCAGGATGCCGACCGCGAGCGCCAGCCCGCCCAGCGTCATCACGTTGATGGTCTCGCCGAGCGCCGCCAGCACGGCGAGCGAGGTCATGACGCAGAGCGGGATCGAGATCAGCACGATGATCGTCGAGCGCCAGGAGCCGAGGAACAGCAGGATGGCGAGGCCGGTCAGGGCCGCCGCGGTCAGCGCCTCGTGGAGCACGCCCTCGATGGCGTTCGAGACGTAGACCGACTGGTCGAAGAGCGGCTTGATCGCCAGCCCCTCGGGTGCGGCGGCGCGGATCGTCGGCATCGCCGCCTTGACGTTGTTGACCACGCTCAGGGTCGAGGCGTTGCCGTTCTTGATGATCTGCATCAGCACCGCCTGCTGGCCGTCGGCGCTGACCACGTTGACCTGTGGCGGGCCGCCGTCGCGGACATAGGCGACGTCGCGCACCAGCACGGGCTGGCCGGCCACCACCTTGATCGGCGCGAGGTTCAGGGTCTCGATCGACGGCGGGGTGCCGTTGAGCTGGACCGGGTACTGCTGCTCGCCGATCTTGGCGAGGCCGGACGGCACGGTCAGGTTCTGGGCCGTCATGGCGTTGGTGACGTCGAGCGGCGTCAGGCCGAGGGCCTGGAGGGCGTTGAGGTCGAGGTCGACCATGATCTGCCGGGGCGCGCCGCCGAAGGGCGACGGCAGGGTCGAGCCCGGGACCTGCGCCAGGGTCTGGCGGATCCGGTACTGGGCGTAGTCGTAGACCTGGTTGAGGCTCTCCTTGGCCGAGGTCAGGGCGAGCTGGATCACCGGCACCGAGGAGGCGGAGTAGCGCACGATCACCGGCGGCTGCGTGCCGGGGGGCATCACGGCGCGGATCGAGTTGGTCGAGGACACCACCTGGGCGATGGCGAGATTGAGGCTGACGGTCGGCTCGAAGTAGATCCGCTGCACCGCCGTGCCCTGGAGCGTCGTCGACTCCATGCGGCGGATGTTGTTGACGTTGTTGGAGATGCCGTACTCGGCGTAGGTCGTGATGCGCTGTTCCATCTCCGGCGCCGAGAGGCCGGTATAGGTCCAGACCACCACGACGACCGGGATGTCGACGACCGGCAGCACGTCCTTCGGCGCGACGACGATCGCCCCGACGCCGCCGAGCATCATCAGGACCGCGAGCACGTAGGTCGTGATCCGGAACTTGAGCGCGTAGAGGACGAGGCCCATGCGGTCTCCGCCGTCCGGCCCCGGGCCGGCAACTCCGCGTTGTAAACCGACTCAACGGCTAAACCCGGACTGTTTCGCTATCACGTCCGGTCAGGCAAGGGACGGGCCGCGTCGCCGCAGGTTCGGGGTGTCGGCCGCATCGCGCCCGCGTCCGCGAGGGCCCGGCACGGCGGCCCACGCCCCGTCACCTCGGGATGCGGGCGCCGGATGGGGAGAGCGTTCTCGGCGCGCCGTCCCGGCACGCCGTCTCGGGGTCTGCCGGGCGACGGGCCGGCCGGATCAGCGCAGCAGGGCGGACTTGTCGACCTGCAGCGCCCCGGCGATCTCGTCGAGCGCCTTGTGCTCGACCTCGCTGATGCCGTCGATATCGGCGACGTCCGCGCCGATCAGGAACACGTCCTGGCGCTGCTCGATCGGCCGATCCGCGATGGCGCCGACATGGCGCAGGTTCTCCAGCCGCCCGGCCCGGGTCTTGGCCCGGGTGATCGCCTCGTAGAGCTCCTGCTCGACGCGCAGCGTGTCGTAGGATTTCTCGAGGATCGGGTTGGCGCGGATGCCGGTGATCGCCGACTCGATCTCCTCCTCGCCCACGTCGCCATCGGCCACGATGACGTTGGCGGCGGACGAGACCGCGGCCTGCAGGAAGACCGCGTCGCCCGCGTACGACATGATCGTGCGGCCGAACCGAAGGATGGCGTCCTGGAAAATGCTCATGCCGACCTCCCGTCGGGCCTGAGATGGCGGATATTGTGGCGGCGGAGTCAAGATGCGGCCGAGCTTAAGCCCGGGATCGCGGAGGACTAGTCCTGGCGCGGCGGACTCAGGTGGCGGGCTCGTGGCCCGGCCAGTCCCGCCCGAGATGGGCGGCCACGCGGGCCGGATCGTCGCCGACCGCCGCCACGGCGGCCTCGACCTGCTCCACCGGGACCATGAACCGGCGCGCCCAGTAGGCCCGCTCCCAGGCATGGGCGATGTTGACGGCCCGGGGCTCGATCGGGTCCTGCACGCTCTGGTCGGTCATCGGCTCTCCGCGTCGCGCGAGGGCCGGGCGGCCCTCCGGCGGGGAGAACGCCGGCCGGGCCCGATCGGGTCCGCGCAGCGAGCGGGGCCCGGTCCGCGGCGAAGACACGCCGCCGTCATCGCGAGCGCAGCGAAGCGACCCAGGGCAACGCGACGTTGGAAGACGCAGGCTGCCTGGATCGCTTCGCTCCGCTCGCAAGGACGAACGGGCTCACCGGCCGCCTGTCAGCAGCAGCGGAAACCCGCGGTGTTGCCGACCCCGAAGCGGGCGTTCTCCCGGTTGCGGAAGAACTCCACCTCGCTCATCGGCGCTTGGTCGGGATGGGTGCGGCGGACATGTTCGGCATAGGCCGCGTAGTCCCCCTGCCCGACCATCAGGCGGGCGCCGTCGCAGACGCATTTGGACAGCGTCCGGATCCGGTCCCGCAGGTTCGACGACGGCAGCATGGGACCTCCTACTCCGCCGCGACCATGTGCGGCTCGGTCTCCAGCGCGGTCCAGCGGTCCGCGCGCCACGCCTTCACGCAGGCGGCGATGCCGAAGCCCGCGATGGCGACGACGAGGCCGATGAACAGGGCCGCCAGCACCGCGTCGATCCGGTCGTTGAGGATGATCTGGCTCATCTGGTCGGCGTTCTTGGCCGGCGCCAGGATCTTGCCCTCGGCCGCCGCCGCCGCGTAGCGCTCGGCGTGGGCCAGGAAGCCGATCTTCGGGTCGGCCGAGAAGATCTTCTGCCAGCCGGCCGTGAGGGTGCAGATGCACAGCCACGCGGTCGGGATGATGGTCACGAACGCGTAGCGCTCGTGCTTCATCTTGAAGATCACCACCGTGCAGAGCGTCAGCGCCACCGCGGCCAGCATCTGGTTCGAGATGCCGAAGAGCGGCCACAGGGTGTTGATGCCGCCCAGCGGGTCGGTCACGCCCTGGTAGAGGAAGTAGCCCCAGGCTCCCACCGAGATGGCGGTCGCCGCGATGCTCGGCCCCCACGACGTGGTGTTCTTGAACGACGGGATCGCCAAGGCGACGAGATCCTGCACCATGAACCGGCAGGCGCGGGTGCCCGCGTCCACCGCCGTGAGGATGAACAGCGCCTCGAACAGGATCGCGAAGTGGTACCAGAAGGCCATCATGGCCTTGCCGCCGATGGCCGACGAGATGATGTGGGCCATGCCGACCGCGAGGGTCGGCGCGCCGCCGGCCCGCGAGATGATCGTGTGCTCGCCGACGTCGGCGGCGGTCTGGGTGATGACCTCCGGCGTCGTGGCGAAGCCGAGCTTGGTCACCGCGGCGGCGGCGGTCTCGGGCGTCGTGCCGATGAGGGCCGCGGGCGAGTTCATGGTGAAGTAGACGCCCGGGTCGATCACGCAGGCCGAGACCAGCGCCATGATCGCCACGAAGGATTCCATCAGCATGCCGCCGTAGCCGATGAAGCGGGCGTCGGACTCGCTGGCGATCAGCTTCGGGGTGGTGCCCGACGAGATCAGGGCGTGGAAGCCCGAGACCGCGCCGCAGGCGATGGTGATGAACAGGAACGGGAACAGGCTGCCCGCCCAGACCGGGCCGGTGCCGTCGACGAACTTGGTGACCGCCGGCATCTGCATGTGCGGGGCGACGAAGGCGATGCCCAGCGCCAGCCCGACGATGGTGCCGATCTTGAGGAAGGTCGACAGGTAGTCGCGCGGGGCGAGGAGCAGCCAGACCGGCAGGATCGACGCCACGAAACCGTAGCCGATCAGCATCCAGCAGAGCTGCGGGCCCGTGAAGGTGAAGGCCGGCCCCCAGACCGGGCTCGCCGCCACCGAGCCGCCGGCGACGATGGCGAGCATCAGCAGGACGAAGCCGAGGATCGAGACCTCGCCGATTTTGCCCGGGCGGATATAGCGGGAATAGACGCCCATCAGCATGGCGATCGGGATCGTCGACATCACCGTGAAGGTGCCCCAGGGGCTCTCGGCGAGCGCCTTGACGACGATCAGCGCCAGCACGGCGAGCAGGATCACCATGATCAGGAAGGTGCCGAACAGGGCGATGATGCCCGGTACGGTGCCGAGCTCGGCCCGGATCAGCTCGCCGAGCGAGCGGCCGTCCCGGCGCATCGACACGAACAGGACCATGAAGTCCTGCACGGCGCCCGCGAGGACCACGCCGGCCAGGATCCACAGCATGCCGGGCAGGTAGCCCATCTGGGCGGCGAGCACCGGGCCGACCAGCGGGCCCGCGCCCGCGATCGCCGCGAAGTGGTGGCCGAACAGGACGCCGCGGTTGGTGGGCACGTAGTCGAGCCCGTCGTTGTGGCGCACCGCGGGGGTCGCGCGCTTCGGGTCGAGCCGCATCACCTTGTCGGCGATGAACTGGGAATAGTAGCGGTAAGCGATGAGGTAGACGCAGACCGCCGCGACCACGATCCAGAGGGCGTTGATCGTCTCGCCGCGCTGGCTCGCCACGATCGCCAGCGCCGCGGCGCCGAGCGCCCCCACGAGGGCCCAGGGCCCGTGCCTGCCGATCGCCGAACCCATGTCCCACTCCCTGACCGAACGCCTCGCGCGCGGGGCCACGCGCGGGGGGCTCCGGCTGGGACTTCGTGGTCCCGGGCTACACGGGCGGGTTATCCTATTGGTCCGGCGTTGACGCAAGCGATCCGAGCTGTGATGCAGCGTCGGCGGCGGCACGACGCCCAATCTGTCACATCGGGTCCCCCGGCACGGCCCCGACCCCCTTCACGGCCCGGCTGCCGAGCTCCGTCGCCGCCCGCCGTCGGAGAAGGAAGGGCGCCGGCGCGGTCCGGGCCCGCGAGGAGCGCACGACAATGGCGAAGGTCGCATTCCTGGGTCTCGGCGTGATGGGCGGCCCGATGGCCGGACACCTCGCCAAGAAGGGTGGCCACGACGTCACCGTCTACAACCGCACCGCCCCGAAGGCGGAAGCCTGGGTGAAGACCTACGGCGGCGCCTCCGCGCCCACGCCCCGGCAGGCCGCCGAGGGCGCCGAGATCGTGTTCGCCTGCGTGGGCAACGACGACGACCTGCGCAGCGTCGTGCTGGGCGACGACGGGGCGCTGGCCGGCATGAAGCCCGGCGCGGTGTTCGTGGACCACACCACGGCCTCCGCCGAGGTCGCCCGGGAGCTCGCCGCGGCGGCCGAGGCCAAGGGGCTCGGCTTCATCGACGCGCCGGTCTCCGGCGGCCAGGCGGGCGCCGAGAACGGCGTGCTCACCGTGATGTGCGGCGGCGACGCGGCGACCTACGCCAAGGTCGAGGGCGCGATCGGGTCCTTCGCCCGCGCCTGCCGGCTGATGGGCCCGGCCGGCGCCGGCCAGCTCACCAAGATGGTCAACCAGATCTGCATCGCCGGCCTCGTCCAGGGCCTGTCGGAGGGCGTCCACTTCGCCAAGCGCGCCGGCCTCGACGTCGAGGCGGTGCTCGACGTGATCTCCAAGGGCGCCGCCGGCTCCTGGCAGATGGAGAACCGCGGCAAGACCATGAACGCGGGCAAGTTCGACTTCGGCTTCGCGGTCGACTGGATGCGCAAGGATCTCGGCATCCTGCTGGACGAGGCCCGCCGCAACGGCGCCAAGCTCCCGGTCTCGGCCCTCGTCGACCAGTTCTACGCCGAGGTGCAGGCCATGGGCGGCAACCGCTGGGACACGTCGAGCCTCGTGGCGCGGCTGGAGCGCTGACGCCTCCGGCCTTCGCCCGGAGCCGAGGACCGGGCAAGACGCGACAGGTCCCCTCTCCCGCGAGAGGGGGCCGCCTGGATCGCGGCACCGCGCGCACCGGTCTCCCCCGGCGGTCGGACGCTCGCCTCAGAACGGCTCCTCGACCCCCGCGGATTCCGGATCCACCCAGCGCCACGCCTCCCCCATCTGGTGGCGGAACCACGTGAACTGGCGCTTGGCGTAGGCGCGCGTATCCGCCTGCCCCCGGACGATCGCCGCTTCGAGGCTCATCGCCCCGTCGAGGTGGGCGATCAGGCCCGGCACCCCGTGGGCGCGCATCACCGGCAGCATCGGGTCGAGGCCGCGCGCGCGCAGGCGGGCGACCTCGTCCAGCGCCCCCTCGGCGATCATGGTCCGGAAGCGGGCGTCGATCCGGGCCCGCAGCACCGCCCGGTCGGGTGCCAGGAAGATTCTCTGGAGGTTCCGCCCGGCGAGCGGGCCGGGAACGGGATCGCCGTAGAAGCTGGCGATCGGTCGGCCCGTCGCGAGAAAGATCTCCAGGGCGCGCATCACCCGCATCCGGTCGCTCGGCCGCAGGCGGGCGGCCCCCTCGGGATCGTGCCGGCCGAGCTCGGCGTGCAGCGCCTCGGTCGGGCGCCCCTCCGCCGCGTCCCGCACCCGCGCCCGCACCGCCTCGGGCACGGGCGGCAGCTCCGAGAAGCCCTGCTCCAGCGCCCGGAAGTACAGGCCGGTGCCGCCGACGAAGACCGGCAGGCGCCCGCCGAGCGTCGCCAGCAGCGCCGCCGCGTCGCGGGCGAAGTGTCCGGCTGAGTAGTTCACGGCGCCGTCGACGTGGCCGTAGAGCCGGTGGGGGACCCGCGCCTCCTCGTCCGGGTCGGGCCGCGCGGTCAGGCGGCGCAGGTCCGCGTAGACCTGCATGGAATCGGTGTTGATCACCACGCCGCCGTGACGCTCCGCCAGCCGCGCGGCCAGCGCCGACTTGCCCGACGCGGTGGGCCCTGCGATGAGGACCGCGGCCGGGCGCCCCCCGGCTTCCCCCCGGTCTGGCGGCAAGGCGAAACTCCACGATGCTGGTCGCGGTCCTGATAGCAAACCCGGATCGGCCGTCCATCACCGACGCGGTGCTGGCCGAGACGCGCGCCGTGCTGCGGACGGAGCACCAGCCCCGGATCCTGCACGGCGAGGTGGCGGCCGAGCTGCTGGTGCCGGGCGAGCCCGCGGCCGCCGCGTCCCTCACCGACAGGCTGCGCACGGCGCTGGCCGGCGAGCCGATCGACCTCGCGGTGCTGCCCGCCGACGCGCACAGGCGCAAGCGCCTGTTCCTGGCCGACATGGATTCCACCATGATCGAGCAGGAATGCATCGACGAGCTCGCCGGGACGCTCGGCCTCAAGGACCACGTGGCGGCGATCACCGAGCGGGCGATGCGGGGCGAGATCGCCTTCGAGCCGGCCCTGCGCGAGCGCGTCGCGCTCCTGAAGGACATCCCGGTCGGCGCGGTCGACGGGCTGATCGCCGAGCACCTGACTCTGACCCCGGGCGGCGGCACGCTGGTGCGGACGATGCGGGCGCACGGCGCCCAGACCTGCCTGGTCTCCGGGGGCTTCACGCTGTTCACCGGCCCGATCGCCGCGATGATCGGCTTCGACGAGCACCGGTCCAACGTGCTGGGCGTGGCGGACGGGCGGCTCACCGGCCTGGTGGAGGACCCGATCGTCGGGAAGGCCGAGAAGCGCGCGACGCTGATCGCGCTGCGCGGGCAGCTGGGCCTCGGCGCCGCCGAGACCCTCGCGGTCGGCGACGGCGCCAACGACCTCGACATGCTGGGCGAGGCCGGCCTCGGGGTGGCGTTCCGGGCCAAGCCCGCGGTCGCGGCCGCGGCGCGGGTCCGGGTCGAGCACGGCGACCTCACGGCGCTCCTGTACCTGCAGGGCTACGCGGCGGCGGAGTTCGTGGGGTGAGGCTCAGTGGAGGGTGCGGGTCAGGGTGATGACCGCGCCGAGCACGGCGAGCGTCTGAAAGCCGATCGCGCCGACGAGCCAGCGCACCGTCTCGACCTTCGCGGAGGCGATCGCGCCCTTCACGGCCTCGATGTCGGCCTTGGTCTCAAGGCGCAGACTGTCGATGTCGGCTTTTGTGGATAGGCGGAGGGCTTCGATATCCGACTTGGTCGACTGACGAAGACTGTCAGAATCCGCCTTGGTCGAGATGCGAAGCCCCTCGATATCCGCCTGGGTCGTGAGTCGCAGTGCCTCGATGTCGCCGCGGGTCTGTATCTTGAGGGCTTCGATATCGCCGCGGACGATCTGCAGTTCGGCCTGCACGTCGCGAATGTCGGCTTTGGTTGCAAGATTCCCGTCGAAGACGTCCACCAGCGCGTCGGCCAGGCCCTCCGCCTGCTCGGGCGACAGCTTCGCCTTCTCCCGCAGGGCGCGGGCGAATTTCAGGGTGTCGAACGCAACGGCCGTCATGGGTCCGAACTCGCCCGAGCCGCACCGACTCGCGGCCCCAGTGTGCCGTGCCGCCGCGTAGCGTCAATGTGGGACCCCTGAACGCGCGAGGGCCGCCGCCCCCCGCGGAGCGACGGCCCTCGGCAACGCGGATGAGGCCGCTCAGTCGAGGCCGACGGCCACGAAGCGCACGTCGCCGGTGGCGCCCGCCACCAGCAGCAGCACCGACTTGCGCCCGTCCTTCTTGAGGGCGTCGATCCGCTTGGTCACCTCCGCGGGGGTGCTGACCGACTCCTGGCCGACCTCGACGATCACCTCGCCGGGCTGGATCCGCTTGTCGGCGGCGGTCGAGTTCGGGTCGACCCGAGTGACGACCACGCCCTTCACGGTGTCCTTGATGGAGTACTTCTTGCGCAGCTCGTCGGTCATGCCGGAGAGGTTGAGGCCCAGCGCCTGCCGGGTCGCGCTCTCGGGCTCCGGCTGACGCAGGTTGGCGAGCTGCGGCTTGTCGCCGTCCTCCAGGCGGCCGAGGGTGACGGGCTTCGTCACCTCCTCGCCCTTGCGCATGACGACCACGTCGACCTTCTGGCCCACCGGCGTCGAGGCGACGATGCGCGGGAGGTCGCCCGAGGCCTTCACCGGCGCGCCGTTGAACTTCAGGATCACGTCGCCGACCTCGATCCCGGCGGTCTTGGCCGGTCCCTTCTCGTCGACGCCGGCCACCAGGGCGCCTCGCGCGCCGCCCTTGAGGTTGAGCGCCTCGGCGGTGGTGTCGTCGACGTTCTGGATGCGCACGCCGAGCCAGCCGCGGCGGACCTCGCCGAAGTCGCGGAGCTGGTCGATCACGGGCTTGGCCGTGCCCGACGGGACCGCGAAGCCGATGCCCACCGAGCCGCCGGTCGGCGACAGGATCGCCGTGTTGATGCCGATCACCTCGCCGTCCATGTTGAACAGCGGGCCGCCGGAATTGCCCTTGTTGATGGCCGCGTCGGTCTGGATGTAGTTGTCGTAGGGTCCGGACTCGATGTTCCGGCCCCGCGCCGAGACAATGCCGGCCGAGACCGAGCCGCCGAGCCCGAACGGGTTGCCGATGGCGATGACCCAGTCGCCGGGCCGCATCTTGTCGGAATCGCCGAACGGCACGGCCTTCAGCGTGCGGTCGGCCGGGGGCTTCACCCGCAGGACGGCGAGGTCGATCTTCGAATCCTTGCCGACGATCTCGGCCTTCAGCTTCGTGCCGTCGTGCAGGATGACCTGGATGTCGTTGGCGTCGCCGATGACGTGGTTGTTCGTCACCACGAGGCCGGCGGAATCGATGATGAAGCCGGAGCCGAGGGAGTTCGACTTGCGCTGCTGACGCGGCCCGTCGCCGTCACCGCCGCCACCGCCGCCGCGGCCGCCGCGCCGGTTGAAGAACTCCTCGAACAGGTCCTCGAACGGGGTGCCCGGGGGCACCTGCGGCCCGGCACGGCCGGCGCGGGCCTCGACGGTGGTGGACGCGGAGATGTTCACCACCGCGTCGGTGACCTGCTCGGCGAGATCGGCGAGGGAGGCCGGCCCCTTGGCGAAGGCCGGCACCGGCAGGGCGGTCGCGGCCACGGAGACGGTGACCGAGGCGCCGATCAGGATCGAGGCCATCACCGCGCGGGCGCGGGAGCGGGGCCGCGCCGGGGCGCGGTCGAACGGCGCCTCGGGGGCGCTCGCGACGGGGTGCATGGTCGACCTCTTCATGAACGCGTTTCCGGTCCCGCGGGCCTCGACCGATGGCCGATCGCCCGCGGGTTGTCCTGCACGGTAATCCCCGGGCGCCGGGGCGCCAACGGGCCCCCTCAGCGCGCCGTCCCCGCCGTGGAGCCGGTCGTCGAGCCCGTGGTAGCGCTCGGATCGGCCGGCCCGCGCGGCCCGCGGGCGGCCGGGGCGGGTGCCCGGCCCTGCGGATCGCTGAAGAAGCGGAAGAAGTCCGTGTTCGGGCTGATCACCAGGCGGGTATCGGATCCCTTCAGCCCGCTCTCGTAGGCCTGCATCGAGCGGTAGAAGCTGAAGAAATCCGCGTCCTTCCCGAACGCGTCCGCGAGGATGCGGTTCTTGTCCGCGTCACCCTGTCCACGCAGCTGCTCGGATTTCTGCGTCGCCTCGGCCAGGATGACCGTGACCTCGCGGTCGGCCTTGGCGCGGATCGTGGCGGCGATCTGGTCACCGTTGGCGCGGATGTCGGCGGCCTCGCGCTCGCGCTCGGTCTTCATCCGCCGGTAGACAGCGGCCGAGTTCTGCGCGGGCAGGTCGACGCGGGTCATGCGCAGGTCGACGATCTCGATGCCGAGCGCCTTGGCCTGCCGGTTCACGTCCTCCTGGATCTGGTGCATCAGCTGCCCGCGATCGGTCTTCACGATCGCGTCGCGGGTCGAGCGGGCGAGCACGTTGCGCAGGCCGGAATTGGTGAAGCTCGCGAGCCGCTGGTTGGCCAGCCCGATATTGCCCACCGCCTGGTAGAAGCGCAGCGGATCGACGATCCGGTAGCGGGCGAAGGCGTCCACCTCCAGGTTCTGCCGGTCGGCGGTGAGCACCGTCTGGACTGGCAGGTCGAGGTCGAGCACGCGCTTGTCGAAGACGACCACGTTCTCCATGAACGGGATCTTGAAGTACAGGCCGGGCTTGTCCTCGCCGGTGGCGTTGAGGACGGCCCGGACGCGGCCGAACTGCAGGACGAGCGCCTGCTGCATCTGGCCGACGGTGAAGATCGAGGCGTAGAGGCCGATCGCGACGATGGCCGCGACCACGATCAGGCCGGTGCGGAGAGCCTGTTTCATCGGGCAGCTCCCGTCTGGGTCTGGGCGCGGGCGCCGAACTCGGAGAGCGGCAGCACCGGCAGCACGCCGGCCGCGGTGGCACCGCCGGACTGCGTCCCGTTCTGGTCGATGATCACCTTGTTCACGGAGCCCAGGACCTTCTCCATCGTCTCCAGGAAGATCCGCTCGCGGCTGATCGCCGGGGCGGCCTTGTAGGAGGCGTAGACCTCGCTGAAGCGCGCGGCCTGGCCGGTGGCGTCGGCGGTCGCCTTCGTCCGGTAGGCCTCGGCCTGCTGGACGATCTGGGACGCCTTACCGCGGGCCTGCGGCACCTCGCGGCTGGCGTAGGTCTTGGCCTCGTTCTGCGCCGTGTCGGCGTCCTGCTGGGCCGCGTTCACGTCGATGAAGGCGGGGCGCACTTCCGGCGGCGGGTTGACCGAGACGAGCTGCACCACCTCGATGCGCACGCCGGCGCCGTACTCGTCGAGCGCCTTCTGGACCATCTCCTTCACCTCCTGGGCGATGCTCGACTGCTCGTTGGTGAGGATCGCCTGGATGTTGCGGCGGCCGATCACCTCGCGCATCGCGCTCTCGGAGATCGCCTTGATGGTGCCCTCCGGATTCTGGAGGTTGAACACGAAGTCGGAGGCCTTCAGCGGGTTGACCCGCCACTGCACCTCGAAGTCGAGATCGACGATGTTCTCGTCGCCGGTGAGCATCAGGCTCTCGTCCGGCACGTCGCGGTTGCGGCCCTGCCCGTTCGGGCCGGCGCGGAAGCCGATCTGGATCGAGTTCTGGGAGCCGACATCCGGCTTCACCACCCCGCCGATCGGATAGGGGAAGTTGTAGCGCAGGCCCTCGCCCTTGGTGCCGACGTAGCGACCGAAGATGGTCTCGATGCCGACCTGACGGGGGTAGACGGTGTAGAAGCCGGTCGCGAGCCAGATGGCGACGGCCAGGACGGCGATCACCGCCGCGCTGCGGCCGCCGCCGACGCCGGTCGAGCCGCCGCCGCCGTAACCGCCGCCCGAACCGCCACCGCCGCCCGGGATCAGACCGCGCAGGCGGTCCTGCCCGCGCCGGAGCAGGTCCTCGAGGTTCGGCGGCGTCTTGCCACCGCCGCCGCCGCTGCCGCCACCCCAGGGACCACCGCCGTTACCGCCGGGCCGGCCCCAGGGCCCCCCGCCGCCGCTCTGATTGCTCCAAGGCATCCTAGCCGTCGTCTCCTGCCTGTCCGCGCCCGGCCCACGTCCCGACCGGCGCCCCCTGCCTGAACGGCCACGCTCGCCCGCCTAGTCCCGACCATCCGGACCGATCGCACCGCGACCGCTCCCGGCTGGAGGCCTCGAGGGCCCGCACGCGCATCTTCCCGCAGGATGTGCAGGCCCGGCGTGAGCGCGCGCACCCGACAGGCACCTGCGGGCGCACGCCCCGTGCTGTCAAGGCTGGCAGGTGGGCATGCGCGGCGCGGAACGCAAATGCGGCGGCGCGCCTCAGCGTGCGCGCTCCCAGTCGACGAAGGCGAAGGCGTGCTCGTCCCGCGGGCCCGCCGGGTGCGCCTCGCGGAACGTCTCCCGGAAGCGGGCGCGGTCGAAGGCGGGGAATCGCACGTCGCCGGCGGGCTCGGCCTCGACCTCGGTGAGGTGGAGCCGGTCGGCGTGCGGGAGCGCGAGCGCGTAGATCTCGGCGCCGCCGACCACCATCAGCTCCGCCCCGGCGGCGGCCAGCGCGGAGTCCCAGTCGTGGACGGTCTCGACCCCCTCGGCGCGGAAGCCCGTGTCCCGGGTCAGCACCAGGGTGCGGCGCCCCGGCAGGGGCCGGCCGATCGAATCCCAGGTGCGCCGGCCCATAAGCATCGGCTTGCCCATGGTCAGGGCCTTGAAGCGCTTGAGATCGCTGGAGAGATGCCAGGCGAGCCCGTTGTCGCGGCCGATCACGCCGTTGCGGGCGACGGCGGCGACCAGGGAAACGATCGGGCTCATACCGCCACCGGGGCCGCGATGGCGGGATGCGGGTCGTAGTTCTCGATGGCGATGTCCTCGAACCGGAAGGCGAAGAGGTCGCGCACCTCCGGGTTGAGCCGCAGGTGCGGCAGCGGGCGCGGCTCCCGGGCCAGGAGGGTGCGGGTCTGCTCCAAGTGGTTCCTGTAGAGGTGCGCGTCGCCGAAGGTGTGGACGAAGTCGCCGACCCCGAGGCCGGCCACCTGGGCGATCATGTGGGTCAGGAGCGCGTAGCTCGCGATGTTGAACGGCACGCCCAGGAAGGCGTCCGCCGAGCGCTGGTAGAGCTGGCAGGAGAGCCGCCCCTCGCTGACGTAGAACTGGAACAGGCAGTGGCAGGGCGCGAGGGCCATCCGGTCGAGGTCGGCCGGGTTCCAGGCCGACACGATCAGGCGGCGGGAATCGGGGTTGCGCCGGATCTCGTCGAGCACCCCGGCGATCTGGTCGACAGTGCCGCCGCCGGGCCTCTCCCAGGAGCGCCACTGCTTGCCGTAGACCGGGCCGAGATCGCCGCGCTCGTCCGCCCACTCGTCCCAGATCGTCACGCCGTTCGCCTTCAGCGCCGCCACGTTGGTGTCGCCCGCCAGGAACCAGAGCAGCTCGTGGATGATCGAGCGCAGGTGCAGCCGCTTCGTGGTGACCAGCGGGAAGCCCGCCGACAGGTCGAAGCGCATCTGGTGGCCGAACACCGAGAGCGTGCCGGTGCCGGTGCGGTCGTCCTTGGCGACGCCCGCGTCGAGGATCCGCCGGAGCAGGTCGTGATAAGCGTCCATCGCCCATTCCTGCGCGCCGGCGCGCCGGCCGGCAAGCGCGCCGCCGCCATATGTCCACCGCCGTCGCGCGGGAGCCGCTCCGGCGCAGGCCTGCGCGCGGCGCCCTGTCGGCCAGGCCGGCCTCGGACAGGCCCTCAGACCAGCCCTCAGACCGGCCAGAGCAGGTAGGTCACCAGGGCGAGGTTCGACCAGCCGTGCAGGGCGATGCCGGGCCAGAGCCGGCCGGTGCGCCAGCGCAGCCAGCCCAGCGCCAGGGCGAGGGGCAGCAGCGAGACCGGCCGGGCGAGCCCCCAGGACGAGATGTGGGCGGCGGCGAAGATGAGCGCGGTGACCAGGATCGCCCCCGCGGGTCCGACGGCCGCCCGGGCGCGGGCGAAGGCCTCGCCGCGCAGCAGCAGTTCCTCGGCCACCGGCGCCAGGATCGCCAGATAGGCGAGCCAGGCCGCGACCGCCGCCTGGCTCATGAACGGCGACAGCCGCACGTGCTGGCCGAAGCTCGCGCCGAACAGCTCCGCCGTGCCGGTGACCCAGGCGATGTGCAGCACCGGCCAGACCAGCAGGAGGCCCAGCAGCGCGACCGGCCGCATGCCGTTCGGCCGCTCGCGGTCGAGGGCGAGGCGGCGGCGCCAACCGGCCCGGTCGTGCCACCACGCGCCGCCGAGCACCAGGGCGGCGAGGTAGACCTGGCGCAGGGCGTCGATCGCGAAGGCCCGGTGGGCGAGTTCCACCGCGCCCAGGAACGGGCGCCGCTCGGGGGGCAGGAACGGGTCGATCCCGCTCCAGAGGTCGAAGCCGACGCGCACCGTGGCGAGGGACAGGAGGCTCGCCGCGCCGAGATAGACGACCACGAGGGCGACCAGGGCGCCGAGCCGCCACGTCGCGCCCCAGGCGCGCTCGAGCGGGCCCCGCGCACCGGGGACGGCGGCGCGCGACTGCGCACTTCCGGCAACAGCCTCCCCCGGAGGCTCCAAATGAGGCGGCGGCGCGACACGATCGGGCTTCAAAACCGGACCGATCCCCTCTATATCTCGGGAGCCGGTCGCGAGGCCGGCTATGGCGATAAACGTTCTTCGCAATAAACCTATCGGACCCGGGGGCGGTACCCGGCGCCTCCACCCGAGCCCAGGACATGCTGCCGCAAGGGGCGTGATCGGAACCGGGGCTTCGGCGGGGGCGAAATAGGATCGACGAGGGCGTAAAGGTTGAGCTTTCGCTCGGCATGGTTCCGCCGTTATCGGGCCTTTGCAATAGTTGCCAACGACAACTTTGCTCCGGTGGCGGTGGCCGCGTAAGCGGTCCCCAATATCGACCTGAAGTCCTAGCGGGTAGCTCCGCATAGGCGGGGTTCGGAGGCGCCTGGCAACAGAAGCCTCCACTTCAGTCCTCGGTCCGGCCATCCGCGGCGGGGCGCCGGGCAGACCGGGCGAGAGCGCGACCGCAGATGGCAGACGACCTGATCCGCTACGACCTCCTGGTACAGGACGCCCTGCGCGGCGTGGTGCGCAAGGTCCTGACCGACGCGGCCCGCGAGGGGCTGATGGGCGAGCATCATTTCTACGTCTCGTTCCGGACGGAGGCCCCCGGCGTGCGGATGTCGCAGGCCCTGCGCGAGAAGTACCCGCAGGACATGACGATCGTCCTGCAGCACCAGTTCTGGGACCTCAACGTCACCGAGCACGCCTTCGAGGTCGGCCTGTCCTTCTCGGGCGTGCCGGAGCGCCTGCTGGTGCCGTTCGACGCCCTGTCGGGCTTCTTCGACCCCTCCGTGCAGTTCGGCCTGAAGTTCGACCTCAGCGAGGCCGGCGAGACCCCCGAGGAGGCCAACGCCGCCCCGGCCAAGCCCGGTCCCCGCGGCGCCGGCTCGGAACCCGGCGAGGTGCGGCCCAAGAGCGCCGGTCTCGCGACGATCGGCGCGGGCGCGCCGAAGGGGCTGCCCGCGCCCGCCGCCCCGGGCGAGAAGGACGCCGGCAAGACCGACGACAAGGCCCCCCGCCCCGCCGCCAAGAAGGAGGGTGAGGAGGGCAGCGCCGAGGTCGTGAGCCTGGACGCCTTCCGCAAGAAGAGCTGAGATCGCCCCTGGCCGACTCGGTCACGACCTTCAGCTGCGAGATCCGTCAGGCTCAGGCGCGGTGAGGCGAGGCGATGGGAACGCGCTCAAATCGAAGCTCGGGGCATGCCCGATAGCAGGCCTCGACCGAACGTTGCCCAGACGATCGCCCAGGGAGCTTCACACAGTCGCGGCAGGCATTTCGGACCGCGCCGGCGCCAGTCGTGCCCCAGATCGACGATCAGGGGCTCATAAGTTTGACGAACGCGGCGCCCGCGCCGAAGAATGCGGCCGCTGCTGCCATGCCGGCAAAACCGATGGAGAGCGGGGCCAGGACACGGTCTCGACCGAGCTTGAGCGTCTCGGCGTGCAGCTTCGCCGCCTCGGCCTGAAGCTTGGTCTGCTCGTCGATCAGCTTCCGCTGCTCGGCCACGAACTTTTCCGTCTCCGCATTGGACCGCAGGACGCGGGCGACCTGCTCGGCATAATCCAGCGTCGCGGGAGCAACGGTGTCGACCATCGCGGTTCGTGCCCGATCTCAGCCAGCGCGACTCTGCTGACCCGTTCCGGCAATGTGAGAACGCACGGGGAACTCGTCAACCCGCTCACGCTCGCCGCTCGGCCTCCATGCGCAAGCCGTGCTCCGGCCGGAGCGTCACCCGGTGGAGCGGCGTGACCGGCGGGTGATCCGCCGGCAGCCGGAAGCGCACCGCCCGGACCACGTGGGCCAGCACGATCACCGCCTCCTGGATCGAGAAGCTCTGGCCGATGCAGACCCGCGGCCCCGCCCCGAACGGCAGGTAGGCGAAGCGCGGGATCGCGTCCCGGTTCTCGGGCAGGAACCGCTCCGGCACGAAGGCCTCCGGGTCGTCCCAGAGCAGCTGGTGGCGGTGGAGCACCCAGGGCGCCACCATCACCAGCGAGCCCCGCGGCACCTTGATCCGGCCGAGCCGGTCGTCGCGGACCGCCTGCCGGCTGAGGAACGGGACCGGCGGGAACAGCCGCATCGCCTCCTCGATCACCGCCCGGGTGAAGGGCAGGCGCTCGACGGCGAAATCCCCCGGCCCGGCCGCGTCGACCTCGGCCTCGACCCGCGCCTGCGCGGCGGGATCCTGCGACAGGCAGTAGAGCGCCCAGGTCAGGGAGTTGGCCGTGGTCTCGTGGCCGGCGGCGATGAAGGTGACGATGTTGGCCTTCACGGCGAGGTCCGAGAGCCCGTTGCCGGTCTCGGGATCCTGCGCGGCGAGCAGCAGCGTCAGCAGGTCCCGCGGCGCCTCGCCCCCCGTCATCAGCGCCTTGCGCCGTGCGATCAGTTCGTCGACCACCTCGGCGAAGAAGCGCCCCGCGGGCCGCGCCCGCAACCGGCCGATCCGCGGCACGAAATCGGGCACGCCGAACACGTCGAGGGGGTCGATCGGCCCGACGGCCTCGAGGAAGCGCGTGATCGCGCGGCCCAGCGCGTCGGGATCGCTCGGCAAACCTTGCGTGAAGATCGTCCGCTCCAGCACGTCGAGGGTGACGCGGGTCATCTCCAGGGCGACGTCGACCCGCTTGCCGTCGCGGCGGACGAGGCGGCGGCCGAGCCGCGCCCCGGCGGCGTTCATCGCGTCGGAGAAGCCCTGGACCGTGCGGGCGTTGAAGATCGGCGCCAGCGTCCGGCGCTGGAGCCGCCACTCGTCGCCCTCGGCACTGAGCAGGCCGTTGCCGAGCCCCGGGGCCAGCACGCGGCGCTGGAGGTCGTCCTTGCGGTAGCCGTCGGGGTTCTCGATGAGCAGGTAGCGGATCAGCGCCGGGTCGCTCACCAGGGTGATCCGGCCCATCGCGCCCTCGGCCGCCACGACCGGCAGCTTGAAATGCGCGTCCATCCAGGTGGTGATCGGGTTCTTGCGCGCCGCCCGCAGGAACTCGAACAGGCCGAGCGGCTCCTTCAGCGGCGGCGGCACGACGGGGCGGAACCGGGTGCCGGCCATCGGTTCGGAGAGATCGATCGTGGCGCTCATCGGCTCCTTGTCCGGCGGGAACAGAGCCCCGCCCTTGTCGGCGCGCCGGGGAAAACCGGCATCGCGATTCACCCGCGCCTCATTTAAGTAGGCACCGCACTGCACCAGACGTAGAGGCCACGATGTCGCCCACCGAGACCGCCACCCGCACCGAGTCCGACACCTTCGGTCCGATCGAGGTCCCGGCGCATCGCTACTGGGGCGCGCAGACGCAGCGCTCGATCCAGAACTTCAAGATCGGCACCGACCGGATGCCGGCGCCGCTCGTCCACGCACTCGGCGTCGTGAAGCAGGCCGCCGCCCTGGTGAACAAGGATCTCGGCGCCCTCGACCCGAAGCTCGCCGACGCCATCGCGGCCTCGGCCGCCGAGGTCGTTGAGGGCCGCTACGACGACGAGTTCCCGCTCGTCATCTACCAGACCGGCTCGGGCACGCAGTCGAACATGAACGCCAATGAGGTGATCGCCAGCCTCGCCAACGAGCGCCTGGGCGGCCAGCGCGGCGGCAAGTCGCCGGTCCACCCGAACGACCATTGCAACCGCGGCCAGTCCTCCAACGACACCTTCCCGACGGCCATGCACATCGCGGTGGCCCGCGAGATCCAGGGTCGCCTGCTGCCGGCGCTCTCCCACCTGCACGCTGCCCTCGACGCCAAGGCCAAGGCCTTCGACGCGATCGTCAAGATCGGGCGCACCCACCTGCAGGACGCGACGCCGGTCTCCCTCGGCCAGGAATTCTCCGGCTACGTCGCGCAGGTCGCCCTCGGCGGCTCGCGGGTCGCCGCGACCCTGCCGGGGGTGCTGGCGCTCGCCCAGGGCGGCACGGCGGTCGGCACCGGCCTCAACGCCCATCCGGAATTCGCCGAGCGCTTCGCCGCCAAGGTCGCCGAGCTGACCGGCCTACCCTTCACGTCGGCCGAGAACAAGTTCGAGGCGCTCGCGACCCACGACGCCCTGGTATTCACGCAGGGCGCCCTCTCGGCGCTCGCCGCCGGCCTGTTCAAGATCGCCCAGGACATCCGCTTCCTCGGCTCGGGCCCGCGCTCCGGCCTCGGCGAGCTGTCGCTCCCCGAGAACGAGCCCGGCTCGTCGATCATGCCCGGCAAGGTCAACCCGACCCAGTGCGAGGCCCTGACGATGGTCTGCGCCCAGGTGATCGGCAACGGCACCACGGTGAGCTTCGCCGGCTCCCAGGGCAATTTCGAGCTCAACGTGTTCAAGCCGGTGATCGCCAACGCGGTGCTGCAGTCGATCCGCCTGCTCGCCGACGCGGCGGTGAGCTTCACCGACAATTGCGTCGTCGGCATCAAGGCCAACGAGGACAAGATCGCCGACCTGATGAGCCGGTCGCTCATGCTGGTCACCGCGCTCGCCCCCTCGATCGGCTACGACAAGGCCGCCGAGATCGCCAAGACCGCGCACAAGAACGGCACGACCCTCAAGGAGGAAGCCCTGCGCCTCGGCTACGTGACCGAGGCGGAGTTCGAGCGCGTGGTCCGGCCGGAGACCATGCTGGCCCCCAGCGCCGATTAGTTTCTTGGGTATTTGGCCGGCGCGGGTGTCCTGCGCCGGCCGCCATTGCCGGGAGGCGATCCATGGCCGAGATCATCAACCTGCGTCAGGTCCGCAAGGCGAAGGCCCGCGCCGAGGCCGACACGAAGGCCGAGGCCAACCGGATCGCCTTCGGGCAGCCGAAGAAGGCCAGGACCCTCCAGCAGCGCCGCAAGGCCCTGGAGACCGAGCGGCACGAGGGCCACCGCCTGGAGCGGGGCGAGCCCGATCCGGCGGACTGAGAGCAGATCCGGATGCAGCAGCCCCACCGTCCTCGCGAGCGGAGCGAAGCGATCCAGTCGCGCCACGCCGACCAGGGTCGCGCTGCCCTGGATCGCTTCGCTCCGCTCGCGAGGACGGGACGCGCAGCCGCCTCGCCATGAGCCCGGGCATCACCAAGCGCTCCGTGATGATCGCCGGCCACCGGACCAGCGTGTCCCTGGAGGACCCGTTCTGGGCGGCCCTGCGGGCGATCGCGGAGGCGCGGGGCCAGTCGGTCCAGGCCCTCATCGGGCACATCGACGCCGGCCGCGACGGCCAGAACCTGTCCTCGGCGATCCGCGTGTTCGTGCTGGAGGCCGTCCGCGCGATGCCGGAAACGTGAGCGCCGCGCGCCCTGGCCGCTCTCCCGATCCTGAATAGGTGTCTGACGATCGCGTGACAAATCCACGCACGAAGGAGACCCCATGGCCAGTAGAGAGCCGCTGCTCAAGACCATCCCGATCGCGGAGCTGCGCCCGACGCAGATGACCGTGGGCTACCGGGAAGTGGCGGAGAAGCGGCGGCGCTGGCGGGAGTACGACGGCGAGAAGAAGAAGGAATTCCTCGGCGCCCACATGATCCCGACGCTGCTCGGGCCGAAGAAGCGCCACTACATCATCGATCACCACCACCTGTCCCGCGCCCTGCACGAGGAGGGCGTCGAGAACGTGCTCGTCACCGTGGTGGCCGACCTGCACTACCTCGACAAAGACGCGTTCTGGACGGTCTGCGACCACAAATCCTGGACCCACCCCTACGACGCCGACGGCGTGCGCCAGCACTTCGACGACATCCCGAAATCCGTCGACGCCCTGGTGGACGACCCCTATCGCAGCCTCGCCGGCGAGTTGCGCCGGGCCGGCGGCTTCGCGAAGGACACGACGCCGTTCAGCGAGTTTCTCTGGGCCGACTTCCTGCGGCGGAACATCAAGGAGAAGCGGATCGAGAACGACTTCTCCTCGGCCCTGGAGCGGGCGATGTCGCTGGCCAAGTCCAAGGACGCCGACTACCTGCCCGGCTGGTGCGGGCCGGTGACCCGCCACGTCCGCTGAGACCCGCAGACGGTCCCGGCGCCGCCTAGATGCCCCAGTAGGGCGCCGCGTCGTAGTAGCGGTGGATCTGCTCCTCCCAGGCGCCGTCCGCGGCCGGATCGGTGCCCTCGGGGGTGCGGGCCGGGGCGGCGCGCAGCTGCGCCTCGGTGATGTCGACCACGTAGGCGTCCTGCTGCGGCTCGAACCGCAGCACCGACCAGGGCAGCGTGTAGAAGTCCTCGCCGAGGCCCAGGAACCCGCCGAAGCTCATCACCGCGTAGGCGACCCGACCCGAGACCTTGTCGAGCATCAGCCGCTCGATCCGTCCGACCCGTGTCCCGTCGGGCCGGCGGACATCCGTCCCGATGACCCGATCGCTGGCGATCAGGCGGCGGGGCTCCCGGCCGGCCGGGTTCGCCGTGCCGGGCTGACCGGTGTCCGTTCCCGTTCCCGTGGCCGTCATCGCCGCCTCCCGACCGTTTCCGCGCGACGCGCGCCGTCTGCCCGAAAAACGCCCCGCCCCTGGGCCACGTTCCGGCGGGCGCCCGCGCCCGCCCTCTCCAGCCGGACGAACAGCCCCCGCATGCCGATGCCGCGTTTCGCCCAGAGCCTCGCGCTCGCCGCCCTGCTCCTGCCCGCCGCCGCGCAGGCCCAGGATCGCGGCAGCGTCAATCCGAAGCCGCTGCCGCCCCTGGAGCATCCGGACGCGCCCTCGACGCCCGCCAAGGCGCTGTTCGGGCGGGTCACCAAGGCGTCCTCCGGTCCGGCCCACATCTACGGCTTCTACGCCAAGGGCTGCTTCGCCGGCGGCGAGGCGCTGCCGCTCGACGGGCCGAACTGGCAGGTCATGCGCCCGTCCCGCAACCGGATGTGGGGCACGCCCTACCTCGTCGACTTCATCGAGCGGCTGTCGCAGAAGGCCGCCCGGGTCGGCTGGCCCGGCCTCCTCGTGGGCGACATGGCCCAGCCCCGCGGCGGCCCGATGATCACCGGCCACGCCTCGCACCAGATCGGCATCGACGCCGACGTCTGGCTGACGCCGATGCCCGACCACCGCATGAGCCGGGCGGAGCGCGAGGAGACCTCGGCCACCGACATGGTCCGCCGCGACCGCCTCGACATCGATCCCCAGGTCTGGACGCCCACGCACCTGCAGCTGATCAAGATCACCGCCGAGCAGCCGGAGGTGGAGCGCATCTTCGTCAACGCGGCGATCAAGAAGGCCCTCTGCCGCGACGCCGCGGGCAGCCGCTGGATGTCCAAGGTCCGCCCGATGTACGGGCACAATTACCACTACCATATCCGGCTTTCCTGCCCGGCCGGCCAGGAGGATTGCCAGCCCCAGGGCGCGCCGCCGCCGGGCGACGGCTGCGACGACCTCAGCTACTGGTTCTCGGACGCGGTGCTCCACCCGAAGCCCCCGAAGACGCCGCCGAAGGCCAAGCCCGCCATGACCATGGCGGCGCTGCCCGCCGCCTGCCGGGCGGTGCTGAAGGCGCCGTAGGCCGGGCCCCCGGGGATGGTCGCCGCTCAGGGCGCGGCCGCCTCCGCGTAGGGCGTGCCGGCCAGCGCCGCCGCGAGGCCGGCCGTCCCCCGGTCGATGACCGCCAGGAAGGCGGCATTCGCCGCCTCCGTCCGCCGCGTCGCCCGGAAGGTCCGGTGCGCCCGGAGGAAGGCCACGCTCCAGGTCGCCAGCAACAGGCCGGCCGCCAGGTCGGCGTCGGGATCCTCCGGCCCGCGCCCGACGGATTCGGCGAGCGCGACCCGCACCACGCCCGCGAGTTCGTCCCGGATCGCCCGGGCCCGGGCCTTGAGCGTCTCGCTCCCGGCCGCCGTCGCGACGAAGGCGCCGCTGCGCGCCGAGAATTCCACGACCGGGTTCCGGCCCGTCACCAGCCGGTGCGCCAGCTGGCGGAGCGTCTCGACCGGCGCGACCCGGGGATCGCGCTGCCGCAGGGTCTCGCGCAGGAGTGCGCGCCCCTCCTCGTCGCGGTCGTAGAACATGTCCTCCTTGCGGGGGGAAATGGTTGAACACGGTCATCCGGCCGACATCGGCAGCCGCCGCGATCTCATCCACCGTCACGGCGTCGAAGCCGCGCTCCAGGAACAGCCGCGTGGCGGCGTCGGAGATGGCCTGCCGGGTGGCGAGGCGCTTGCGGGACCGGCGGTCGGGAGGCGTTGACATGCGCCGCCTCATACCACATCCATTCATGGACTGAGTATAGAAATCGATTAAGTCCATGGATGAGCCTGTCGACGTCGTCGTGGTTGGAGCCGGTCCGGTCGGGCTCCTCACAGCCATCGAGCTGACCCTCGGGGGCGCGCGCGTCCGGGTGCTGGAGCGCCTCACCGAGCCGAGCACCACCATCAAGGCGCTGGGGCTCGGCCCCCTGGGCGTCGAGGCGCTGCAGCGGCGGGGGATGGGCGCGGCGATCGAGGCCGCCGAGGCGCGGAGCCTCGCGGCGATGGACCGCCTGCCGGGTCAGGTCGGCGGCGGCCCGCGCGGGGCGCAGTTCAGCGGCCATTTCGGCTTCCTGTTCATCCGCCGCGGCCCGCAGGCGGAGCCGGACCGGCGCATGCGCGCGGTCGATCAGCAGAGCCTCGAAGCCATGCTGCTCGACCGCGCCGCGGCGCTCGGGATCGACCTGCGCCGCGGTTGCACGCTCACGGGCTTCACGGAGGCGGCCGACAGGGTCGAGGTGGCCTGGACCGCGCCGACGGGCGACGCGCGCGTCCGCTGCGCCTATCTCGTCGGCTGCGACGGCGGCCGCAGCGCGGTCCGCAAGATGGCCGGCTTCGCCTTCCCCGGCACGCCGCCGACGCTCACCATGTACCAGGCGATCGCCGATCTCGACGATCCCGCCGGCGCGCTGCCGGTCGGCTGGCACCGCGGGCCGGGGGGCGTCTACGGCCACGGGCCGTTCCCGCGCCGCCTGTTCATGCTGGATTTCAGCGGCCCGCCGGCCGACCGGCAGGCGCCCGTCACGCGCGACGAGATCGAGACCGCGCTGCGCCGGGTCAGCGGCACGGACGTCCGCGTCGCCCGGGTCGCGGTCGCGAACCGGTGGGCCGACAACACGCGCCTCGTCGACACCTACCGCCGGGGCCGCGTGCTGCTCGCCGGCGACGCGGCGCATGTCCACGCGCCCTTCGACGGCCAGGGCCTGAGCCTCGGCCTGGGCGACGCCGCCAATCTCGGCTGGAAGCTCGCCGCCGTGCTGCGCGGGGAGATGCCCGAGACCCTGCTCGATACCTACACGGCCGAGCGGCGCCCGGTGGCCGAGGCCGTCACGGCCAACACCCGCGCCCAGGCGGCGATCCTGCGGCCCGATCCGCAATCGGGCGCGCTGCGCGACCTGATGGCGCGGCTCCTGGAGAGCGACGAGGTCAGCCGGATCCTCGGCGGCCTGATGCGCGGCCTGAGCGCCCGGTACGATCTCGGCTCGCCCGAGGACGCGGTCGGCCGGATGGCCGGCGACGGGCCGCTCGGCGCCGGTGGCGCGACGCTCTACGGCGCGATGCAGGACGGCCGGGGCCTCCTCGTCGACGGCAGCGCCGACGGCGCGGCCTCCCGGATGGTCGCCGCGGCGACGGGCCGGGTGAGCTGCGTGGCGGTCCCGGACGGGCCCTCGACGCTGGTCCGCCCCGACGGCTGCGTCGCCTGGACGGGCGCGGCAACGGCCCTCGACGGCCTGCGGGAGGCGGTGGGCCGCTGGTTCGGCCCGTCACTGGCCGGGCCGCTCGGCGCGCCGGCTCCGATGTGCTAACCGCCCCGGATGCCCCGCTGGCTCTTCATCCTCCTCGTGACCGCCCTCGCCCTCTCGGTCCTCGGCAGCGTCCTGATCGTGCTGCGCAGCCCGAACAGCACGCCGCCCCTGCGGGGCGCCGCCGGCGCCCCGGTGCCGGGCCCGCAGACGCGGCCCGACAGCCGGAGCCCGTGAGGCTCGGGCGCCGCCGCCGGTTCCCGCCGGGCCGCAACAGCCGGCCGAGTTCTTGGCCCGGTTCTTGGCCCGGTTCTTGGCCAGCTTCTTGGCCGGGGCCTGCTGGTGGCATGCCCCCGCGAAGCGGTGCGCCAGCGGCCCGCCTCCCGGTCTTGGGCGCCGCCCGACACGGGAAGGCGGGGACCGCCGGACGACGTTCGGCGCCCGCCCTCCGCGAACCGCGCCGCGAGAGACTGGACCGCGCGGGCAAATTCCGGCTTGGTGCCCCGACGACGCGGGTCGGACGGCCGCCCTGCGCGGCGCTGTGAGGGGCTGATCCGGATGGAGACGGGCGGGACCGCCACGAGCCACGTGCCGGACGACCTCAAGGCGGAGGCGCACCGGGGCGATCCCTTCGCGGCCGCCGTGCGGGCGACCCGGATGCCGATGATCATCACCGATCCGGCCCAGCACGATAACCCGATCGTCTTCGTGAACGACGCCTTCCTGAAACTCACCGGCTACACCCGGATGGAGGTGGTCGGCCGCAATTGCCGCTTCCTGCAGGGGCCCGACACCGAGGCGGCGGCCGTCGACCGCCTCCGCGCGGCCGTCCGGCGGGAGGAGGATATCCGGGTCGACCTCCTTAACTACCGCAGGGACGGCTCGACCTTCCAGAACGCCCTCTACGTCGGCCCGGTGCGGGACGAGGCGGGACGGGTGGTCTACTTCTTCGCCTCGCAGCTCGACGTCAGCGAGCACTACGCGCTGACCGCCGAGATCGAGCGGCTGAAGGCCGCCCTGGCCGAGGCCGAGGCCAAGCTCGCGGCCCGCTAGGCCGCCCGGAGGATCAGGGCTTCGTCGGATCAGGGCTTCGTCAGGAACCCGATCGGCTCGCGGCCCGGCTGGCCGAGCCAGAGCAGGACCGCGCCGAGGCCGAGGCCGATCAGGGAGGCCGGCGCCAGGGTGAGCGGCAGGCCCAGGATGTGCCAGAGCCAGGGCGCCGCCCCCTCCACGCTGCCCTGCAGGGCGCTGGCCTTGTCCTTGAACAGGGTGGCGATCACGTCGGAGAGCGGCGTCACCCGCAGCCCGTTGTTGGCGATGGAGCGGGCGCCGTCGTAGACCAGCGCGACGAAGCCGCCGGCCATCAGCAGGAAGCCCAGGACGCGGGCCAGGAAGCGGAACATCGCGGGGCCTTCTGAGCCTTGCCTTACGGGCCGTGGGTGCCGGATCGGCGCGCCCGCCCCGGGAGTATGGGGCCGCGCCGCAAGGTGCAAGCACCCGGTCAGTGCCCGGGGCGAGCGTCGATCCGCGCGGTTGCGGGGCCCTCGGGCCCGTGCCACAGGGTCGCCCGGCGGCGGCGGGCCGTGCGGGGAACGGTCGACCTTGGACGCGCGCGCGACGAATCTCGGCCTCGTGATCTTCGATTGCGACGGCGTCCTCGTGGACAGCGAGCCCCTGAGCCTCGCCTGCCTGACGGCCGGGCTCAACCGGATCGGCGTGGACATCGACTTCGCCACCGTGCGGGCGCGCTTCACCGGCACCGCGATGCCCTCGATCATGGCGCATATCGCCCGCGACTACGGCGTCACCGCGCCCGACGGGTTCGTCGAGGCGGTGAAGGCCGAGACCCTGGCGCTGTTCGACGCGGAGCTGCGGGCGATGCGCGGCGTCGCCGAGGCGGTCGCCGCCGTGGGCCTGCCGGTCTGCGTCGCGTCGAGCAGCGACCCGGTGCGGCTGCGCCACTCCCTGACGCTGACCGGGCTGCTCCCCCTGTTCGGCGACCGCGTCTTCTCCTCGGCGCAGGTGGCGCGGGGCAAGCCCTTCCCCGACCTGTTCCTGTTCGCCGCCGAGCGGATGGGCGTCGCTCCGGCGGCCTGCCTCGTGATCGAGGACAGCGTTCCCGGGGTCACGGCGGCCCGGAGCGCCGGCATGCGGGTCGCGGGCTTCACCGGCGGCGGCCACTGGGGTCACGACCCGGCGGGCGCCGGGCTCGCGGAGGCCGGCGCGGCCCGGATCTTCTCGGACTTCTCCGACCTCGCCGCGGTGATCGCCGCGGCCTGAACGATCCGCCTCCCGGACGCGCGCCCGGGACCGGCTTCCTGCCAGGCCGGCCCTCGAAATCGGAAGTCCGTTCCGTTGACGGTGCGCCGTGCCGCGCCCATCTTCAGGGATGCCGGCCCGGCCGCGCACTTCGGGTGCGCGACAGGACCGGCCGCGGTCCTTTGAGAAGCGTAGCTTGCGCCGCGTGATCAAACGCTAAAGCACTGCGCCGGCCCCGCGCCGCGCGGTCCTTCAGTCTGGAGGACGTCCGATGGTCACTCGCACATCGTCCCTACGATACCCGCTCCCGATCGCCCCCTGCTGCCCCGCCGCCCGCCGGCGCTGTCGACGCTGAGCCCCGTCGATCCTCCGCAGCAGCCAACGCGATCCGGCACGGCGACCGGCCGGCCCAGGGAGTTCCCGATCCGATGCACAGCCTCGCAGAGTACAAACCCGAAGACCGTCCCGACCTCGCGGACCCGGCCCTCGGCCCGAGCGAACCCGCCCGGGTGATCGAGATCGGTGAGGTCACCGCCGGGATCGCCGTTCCCGAGGGGCGCGGCGTCCGGTTCTTCTCGTCCGCGCGCGATTTCGACGGGCTCGACGGCGCCGTGTTCCGCACGGCCGAGCAGGCCGCCCGCGCGGCCCGCGCGCGCATGAGCGCCCGGACCCGGCCCCCCGACCGGGCGCACCGGCCCGCGCTGCGGCGGGCCTGACCCGCCCGCTACTTGCTGCACTCGTCCCGGGTGCGCTTCATGGCCTCCGCGAATCCGCCGAGCGCGTACTCGTCGCTCGTCGGGTTCCCGCGCAGCGACGTGGCCTTGATGATGATCTTCGGGTTGCGGGCGCTCATCTCGGAGACGACCCGCGCCTCCTCGGCGGGGTTCTGCAGCCACGCATTGCCGTCCTTGACCACGAGGCCGTAGCGGCTGGCGCCGAGGTTGAGGCTCGGGTCGGTCGGCGCGGCCGCGGAGCCGGGCTTGACCTGGGAGGCCGCGGGCTTCGACGGGAAGCCCAGCATCACCGCCACCTCGTTCTGGATGTTCTCGCCCTTGCGCACGCTCACGAACAGGTAGGCGGTGTCGCGCTTCAGGGTCTTGGGCGAGCGCGTCTGCGGCTGCGCGATCGCGTAGCAGAGCTTGTTGCGGCCGTCGCCGTTCACGAACACGTTCCAGTCGCCGAAGATCGCCACCGGGGTGGCCTGCTGCATCCCCGGCGGGGTCGCGGTCTTCTTCTCGGCGCGCTTGCTCCGCTCGCGGCCGTGCCGCCGCCCGCGCCGCGACGGGGCCGCGTCGCCACCGCCGGCGTCCGGGGCCGCCGCCGCGTCCTGGGCGTGGGCCGCCGTCGCGACCAGGCAGGTCCCGCCGAGAACACCTCCGACGAGGCCGGTAACCAGCCCGGAGGCGAGCAGGGCGAGAGCTCCGACCGGGAGCGAGCGGGGGACGCGGACCATCTTCACTTCCTGACGACGGGCGGCTCCGTCAGGAGCCGGACCGGGGTTCGGGATTAGTGAAGCTTGCGTAAAACGTCGGCAAGATGGCGGGGCGGGATCCGTCGACAATCAGACGGCGCGGGCTTCCGTCGCCCGGGCCGCGATGACGCCGGCCGGGACCGGCAGCGGCTCGACCGCCGGGCCGGCGGGCACCGCGATCGCGTTCGGCCGGGCCGGCGCGGCGCGCTGGCGGGGCGGATCGTTGTAGGGGGTGTTGTAGCCCTTGCGGACGGCGGCCCAGTAGGACTCGCGCGTTAGGCCCGAACCGGTCAGGGCGGCGTCGATCATCGCCGTGGCGTGCGCCGCGAAATCCGGCACCTCCTCCGTGTTCAGCCAACTCTCGACAGGCATCCTGCGAACTCCGATCCAGACGGCGAAGCTTGTAGCTGAGCGGACTTAGCCAGACGGTGAACGCGCGGGCGGGCCGAGGGTTGCAATGCACAATTTTGAGCGGTCCTGTGGATGAGCGGGGCCCGATCCCCGGTCCGAGGCGACCGGGGCCACCCCACGGTCGGAGCGGCGGGCCGCAGCCCCCCGGCAACCCTCGGGGGCTAGCGGCGCGAAGCGCCAGCCGGCGCCGGTCGCCGTCGGCCGCGGCGGCTCAGCCCAGCCGCTCGATCCAGGCCTGCGCCTGGCGCCGGACGTTGTCGGGCGCGGTGCCGCCGTAGCTGGTGCGGCTCGCCACCGAGTTCTCGACGCCCAGCACCGCGTAGACCGCCTCGGTGATCCGCGGCTCCGCCTCCTGCATCTCGGGCAGCGACAGCGCCTCGAGGCCGACGCCCTTGGCGGAGGCCGCGCCGACGAGGCGGCCGGTGACGTGGTGCGCCTGCCGGAACGGCAGGCCGAGCTCGCGCACCAGCCAGTCGGCGAGGTCGGTGGCGGTGGCGTAGCCGGAGCCGGCGGCGCGGCCGAGCACTTCGGCGTTGGGCTCCAAGTCCTTCACCATGCCGGTCATGGCGGCGAGGCACAGGGACAGGGCCTGGAGGGCGTCGAAGGTGCCCTCCTTGTCCTCCTGCATGTCCTTCGAGTAGGCGAGCGGCAGGCCCTTCATGACGATGAGCAGGCCGGTCAGCGCGCCGATGATCCGGCCGCTCTTCGCGCGCACCAGCTCGGCGGCGTCGGGGTTGCGCTTCTGCGGCATGATCGACGAGCCGGTCGTGAACCCGTCCGACAGCCGCACGAAGTTGAACTGGGCCGAGGTCCAGACCACCAGCTCCTCGGCGAAGCGCGACAGGTGCACGGCGCAGATCGAGGCCGCCGCCAGCGCCTCCAGGGCGAAGTCGCGGTCGGCGACCGAGTCGAGGGAGTTGGCGGTCGGCCGGTCGAAGCCGAGGGCCGCCGCGGTGGCGTGCCGGTCGATCGGGAAGGAGGTGCCGGCGAGCGCGGCGGCGCCCAGCGGGCACTCGTTGAGCCGCGCCCGGGCGTCGCGGAACCGGCCCCGGTCGCGGGCCAGCATCTCGACGTAGGCGAGGCAGTGATGGCCGAAGGTCACCGGCTGGGCCGACTGGAGATGGGTGAAGCCCGGCATCACGGTGCCGGCGTGCTTCAGCGCCGCCTGGCTGAGGGCGCGCTGCAGGTCGGCGGCCTGCTGGTCGAGGGAATCGAGGGTGTCGCGCACCCAGAGCTTCATGTCGGTGGCGACCTGGTCATTGCGCGAGCGCGCCGTGTGCAGGCGGCCGGCGGCCGGGCCGACGATCTCGGTCAACCGGCTCTCCACCGACATGTGGATGTCCTCGAGCTCGCGCTTGAACGCGAAGGTGCCGCCCTCGATCTCGTCGCGCACGGACTTGAGCCCGGCCTCGATCGCGGCCACATCCTCCGCCGGCAGGATGCCGGCTTGGCCCAGCATCGCCACATGCGCCAGCGAGCCGCGGATATCCTGGGGCGCGAGGCGCTTGTCGAACCCGATGGAGGCGTTGATCTCCTCCATGATCTCCGCCGGGCCGCTCGCGAAGCGGCCGCCCCACATCCGGTTGCTCATGTCGATCCTTCCGCGCCCTGACCGTCCCGAGGCCCGAGCCTGATGCCCGGCCGCACGCCCATCCTGGCCGGCGCGGGCGTCGCCGCGCTCGCCGTCCTCGGCCTCGCCCTATACGGGAGCGGTCTCCTGCCCGGCAACACGGGCGGCGCCCTTCAGCCCTGCGCCGCCGCCAAGCCGGCGCTCGCCCGGGTCGATGCGGCCGCGAAGGGCGAGGTCGCCGCCATGCAGGCCCCGCCGCAGGCCCGGCCCGCGCCGGACATCCGGTTCAAGGGGCCGGACGGCGCCGAGACCGGCCTCGCCGACCTCAGGGGCCGGCTGCTCCTCGTGAATCTCTGGGCGACGTGGTGCGCGCCCTGCAAGGCCGAGATGCCGGCCCTCGACCGGCTCCAGGCGCAGCTCGGCGGGCCCGACTTCCAGGTCGTCGCGATCAACGTCGACACGCGCAACCTCGAGAAGCCGTCGGAATGGCTGAAGCAGGCGGGCATCCACGACCTCGCCTTCTACGCCGATCCCGGCGGCCGCGTGCTGCCGATCCTCCAGCGCGACACGCAATCGCCCGGCCTGCCGACCACGATGCTGGTCGACGCGCAGGGCTGCACGATCGGGGTGATGAAGGGGCCGGCCGCGTGGTCGAGCGCGGACGGGCTGGCGCTGATCCGCGCGGCCCTGGGGCGGACGTCGTAACGGTCGCGGCCGCGCGGTTGCGCGCGTCTCCGATGCGCGGCAAGGCGTGTCGCGATGACCTCGCCCGCACCTGACCGCGCCCCTCCGAGGCGGAGGCCCCGCCCCCTCTCGATCATCCGCACGCTGCTCGCCGGCGAGGCGGCGGGCGGGCTGATCCTGATGGCGGCGGCGGCCCTGGCGCTGGTCGTCGCCAACGGGCCGCTCGCGGACACCTACGCGCACGCCCTCCACGCCGAACTCGGCCCGATGAGCGTGCAGCACTGGATCAACGACGGCCTGATGGCCGGGTTCTTCCTGCTGGTCGGCCTGGAGATCAAGCGCGAGGCCCTCGACGGGCGGCTGCGGACCTGGCCCGACCGGGTCCTGCCGGGCATCGCCGCGCTCGGCGGCATGGCGGTCCCGGCCGCATTCTACGCGCTCACCAATCTCGGGGCCGGCACCCTGCGGGGCTGGGCGATCCCGGCCGCCACCGACATCGCCTTCGCGCTGGGCGTCCTCGCGCTCCTCGGGTCGCGGGTGCCGGTCTCCCTCAAGATCTTCCTCAGCGCGGTCGCCATCGTCGACGACCTCGGCGCCGTGGTGGTGATCGCGCTGTTCTACAGCTCCGGCCTCGACCTCACCATGCTGGCGCTCGCCGCCGCGGTGCTGGCCGCCCTCTACGGCCTCAACCGGGCGGGGATCGGGTGGCTCCCGGCCTACGGGCTCCTCGGCCTCGTGCTGTGGGTCCTCGTGCTGCGCTCCGGGATCCACGCGACGATCGCGGGGGTGCTGCTCGCGCTCACGATCCCGATCCGGGTCAGCCCGGGCCGGCCGGAGGACGCGCACTCGCCCCTGCACCGGCTGGAGCACGCCCTCGCCCCCTGGATCACCTACGGGGTGGTCCCGGTCTTCGGCTTCGCCAATGCCGGCGTGGACCTCTCCGGCCTCACCCCCGAGGCCCTGCTCCAGCCGGTGACGCTCGGCATCGCGGCGGGCCTGTTCCTCGGCAAGCAGGCCGGCGTGTTCGCGAGCCTGCGGCTGGCCGTGGCGCTGGGATGGGCCAAGCGCCCGGCCGGGGCCGGCTGGGGGCAGGTCTACGGGGTCGCGGTCCTGTGCGGCATCGGCTTCACCATGAGCCTGTTCATCGGCGGCCTCGCCTTCCCGGACCCGGAGCACGAGACCGCCGTGAAGCTCGGCGTGCTCGCGGGCTCGGCCCTGTCGGGACTCGCCGGCGCGGCGATCCTCCTCGTCGCGAAGCGCCGCGTCGCCCCGCACTAGCGGGCGGCGCGCTTCGTCATTGCGAGCGCAGCGAAGCAACCCAGTGCAGCGGAACATCGGGAAGCGTGGCGCCGCCGTCATTGCTTCGCTCCGCTCGCAATGACGGCGGCGCAAGGACGGCACCTCGCGCACGTGCCGGGCTCCGTCCGGCGCGAAAATGCGCTACCCCCCGTGGGCATGCGCTTCTATCTCGGCCTCGCCACCACCTTCCACGACCCGGCCCTCGCCCTGGTCGGGCCCGACGGCACCCTGCTCTTCGCCGAGGCGGCGGAGCGCGCCCTGCAGTACAAGCGCGCGCCGAACTGCGAGCCGGACGCCCCGTCGCAGATGGCCGCACTGCTGAAGGCGCACGTCCCGCCGGGCTCGGAACTCGTCGTCGCCTCGACCTGGGGCCCGCAATTCACCGACTTCCTGCGCGGCCAGGCCGGTGCCGGGGCCTTCGACCTGATGGCGCTCGCCACCCACACCACGGCGCTCAACCGCTCCTTCGTGCCCGAGCAGGCCGAGCGGGTGTTCATCGCCGACCTCCACGGCGCGCAGGAGCGGGCCGGCCACGGCACCCTGCTGGCCCTGAACCAGGAGGCGCGGATCAGCGGCGCGGCGCCCCGGGCGACGATCGCCGGGCAGCGGCGCTACCCGCACCACCTGTGCCACGCCGCCTACGGCCTCTGGGGCAGCCCCTTCGAGACGGCCACCGCCCTGGTGGTCGACGGCATGGGCGAGACCGGTGCGGCGGCGATCTACCGCCTGGAGGGCGGCCGGATCACGGAGCTGCGCCGCCACCGCGGGCGCGGCTCGCTGGGCTTCCTGTACGGGCTGATCACCGACCTCGCCGGCTTCGATCAGGTGAAGGGCGAGGAGTGGAAGATCATGGGGCTCGCCCCCTACGGCCGGCCCGACCCGGACCTCGCCGCCCTGCTCGGCCGGCTCTGCACGGTCGAGGGCCACCGCCTGCGCTACGCCGACGCGGAGACGATCCGGGCGGTCGCCGCGGAGATCCGCGCCCGCCGCCCGGCCGATGCCCTGGAGAACGGCTGGCCCGACCTCGCCCGCTGCGGCCAGGACCTGTTCGCGACTTTGATGGACGCGCTGGTGGCCGAGGCCCACGCGCTGGCGCCGTCAGAGAACCTCGTGATCGCGGGCGGCTGCGGGCTGAACTCCTCCTACAACGGCCGGGTGCTCGGCCGGTCCGGCTTCACCCGGCTGCACGTGCCCTCGGCCCCGGCGGACGACGGCAACGCGGTCGGCGCCGCGTGGCTCGCCTACGCGGAGGACAATCCGGGCTGGGCCGGTCCGCCGCCCGCCGCCCGGCCGCTCACGCCCTATCTCGGCTCGCGGGTCTCCACGGCGCCGATGGAGCGGCTCGCCGAGCAGGAGCCCCGGGCCCGGCGCGTCGGCCACGCGGAGGCGACCCGCGCGGCGGCGCGGATCCTGGCCGAGGGCGGCCTCGTCGGCTGTGTGCAGGGCCGGGCGGAGTTCGGGCCCCGGGCGCTCGGCAACCGGTCGATCCTGGCCGATCCGCGGCCGGAAGGCGCCAAGGACGCGCTCAACGCCAAGGTGAAGTACCGGGAGGCGTTCCGGCCGTTCGCGCCGTCGATCCTGGCGGAGGCCGGGCCGGACTGGTTCGAGGATTACGCCGACAGCCCCTACATGGAGCGTACCCTGGTCTGGCGCGAGGCGGTCCGCGCCCGGGTGCCGGCGGTGGTGCACGAAGACGGCACCGGCCGGCTCCAGAGCGTCACGGCGGCGCGCAACCCGGCCTACGCGGCCCTGATCGGCGCCTTCGCGGCGATCACCGGCGTGCCGATCCTGCTCAACACGAGCTTCAACGTGATGGGCAAGCCGATCCTCCACGGCGCGGAGGACGCGATCCTGATGTTCTATACCACCGGCCTCGACGCCCTCGTGGTCGAGGACTGGCTGGTCGTGAAATGAGACGCGCCGCGCCCCCGGGGGACGCGGCGCCGGTCCGATAACCGCGGACGCGATTTACTCGCAGACCTCGACGCGGCGGTAGGTGAACTCGCCGTCGCCGAGCCACTCCTTGCGGCGCTCGTAGTGGCAGATCGGGCCGCGGCGCTCGCGCACCACGATGGTCTCGGGCTCCTCGACCACGACCCGGCGCGGGCGGTACTCCGGCGGCGGCGGGGGCGGCTGGTTCGCGCCGTTGACGAGGGCGCTGCCGACCATGCCGCCGACGACGCCGGCCGCGAGGCCGCCGACGATGGCGCCGGTCTGGTCGCGGGCGGTGGCCGGGGCGACCGCCCCGAGCACCAGGGTGACCGCGAGGGCTGCGGCCCCAGCGCGGATCGTCGTGAAGGAACCGTTCAAGGACACGCGAAACATCTCCCGTTCGTGTTGAGGATGATCCAACACCGGGAGGATTAAGAATCCGCGAAGTGGGCCAATTCGATCGTGTACCAGATAAGCCGCGGCGGAGGCCCGTGGCGGCGCGATATCCGCTTCGTCCTTGCGAGCGCAGCGAAGCAACCCAGGGCAGCGCGCTTTGCCCGGATGCAGCCGTGTCCCTGGATTGCTTCGCTGCGCTCGCAAGGACGGAATGGGCATTTCCCGCGCCGGACGCGGCTGCCGCAGATCCCCCTTCAGAGCAGCCCGTCGAGAGATCCCACCACCGTCGTGGGCGCCAGATCCGCGTACTCGTCGGGCAGGCCCCTGCGGTTGACCCAGGCGGTCCGGAACCCGAAGGCCCCCGCCCCCGCCACGTCCCAGCGGTTCGACGAGCAGAACAGCACGTCGCCCTGCCCCACCGCCAGCCGGGTCAGGGCGATCCGGTAGGCGTCGGGATGGGTCTTGAACACCTGCGCGTCGTCCACCGAGAGGACCGCGTCGAGGTGGTCGGCCAGCCCCGCCGAGGCGACCGCCCGGTCGACCATGGCGGCGTTGCCGTTGGTGAGGACGGCGGTGCGGATTCCGCGCTTGCGCAGGGCCGCCAGCACGCCCGGGACCTCCGGGTAGGCCTCGAGGTCCCGGTAGGCGTCGAGGAGCCGCTCGCGCAGGCCGGGATCGACGTTCGGGTGGACCGCCAGGGCGTAGTCGAGGGCCCGCACGGTGAGGTCCCAGAAGGCGGCGTACTGGCCCATCAGCGACAGGGTCCAGCTGTACTCGAGCTGCTTGTTGCGCCAGACCTCGGAGAGGTGGGCGGCGTCCGGCCCCACCGCCTCGGCGTAGCGCTGGACCGCGGCGTTCACGTCGAACAGCGTGCCGTAGGCGTCGAACACCGCGGCCTTCACGCCCGCGAGGGGATTCGGTGCGTCGGTCATGGCGGTCCTCACTGGGTGCTCTCGCCCGATCTGGGGCCGGACCCGCGCGGCGGCGAGCCCGGCCGGGTCACTCAGGCCCGGCGCAGGCGCAGGCCGAACAGGTGCAGCAGGCCCGCCAGCAGGCCGCCGTAGACCAGGGCCCCGACGAGCCCCAGCACCGCCAGGACGACGAGGTCACGCCCGTGCGGCAGGGCCGGCACCAGCGCCTGGACGAGCCCCTGGCCGTAGACGGCGACCGCCGCCAGCCCGAGGCAGGCCAGCGCCACCCCCGCGACGGTGAGGCCGAGCGTGCGCCCCGGCGCCGTCCAGTCCCGGCGCTTGGCCAGGACGAGCAGCAGCAGCAGGTTCACCCACTGGGCGACCGCGGTGGCGAGCGCGAGGCCGGTGACGCCGTAGGGGCCGGTGAGCCACAGCTTCAGGGCGACGTTGACGCCGATCGCGGTCAGGGAGGCCCAGAGCGGCGTCCTGGTGTCCTGGCGGGCGTAGAAGCTCGCCACGGCGCTGCGCACCAGCACGACGGCCGGCAGGGCGAGGCCGTAGGCCGCCAGCACCGAGGCCGCCCGCGCCGCGTCCTCGGCGCTGAAGGCGCCGCGCTGGAACAGCGCCGCCATGATCAGGCCCGGGATGGTCAGGAACGCCACGGTGAACGGCGCCGAGAGGGCCAGGGAGAAGCCCGCGGCCCGGTTCTGTGCCGCGTGGGCGCCGGCGACGTCGCCGGCCGCGATCCGGCGGCTCATCTCGGGCAGCAGCACGGTGCCGGCCGCGATGGCGATGACGCCGAAGGGCAGCTGGTAGAGCCGGTCGGCGTAGTAGAGCGCCGAGACCGCCCCGGTGGGCAGCCAGCTCGCGATGATCGTGTCGGCGAAGGCCGCGATCTGGAAGCCGGCCGAGCCGATCACCGCGGGCCCGAGCACGACGAAGAAGCGCTTGAGCGCGGGATCGAGGCGCGGCACCGCGAGGTCCGGCATCACGCGGACGCGGCGGCAGCCCCACCACAGCAGCCCGAACTGGAGCACGCCCGAGACCGCGACGCCCCAGGCGGCGGCGTAGGCCGCGTTCGGGAACAGGAAGCTCAACCCCAGGGCCGCCAGCATGGCGAGGTTGAGCAGGACCGGGGCGCCCGCCGCCACGGCGAAGTGCCGGTGGGCGTTCAGGATGCCCGACAGCAGCGTCACCAGCGTCATGAACAGCAGGTACGGGAAGGTGATGCGGGTCAGCGCCACGGCGAGCTGGAAGCGCTCGCCGTCCTCCGCGAAGCCCGGCGCCAGGGCGTGGACCACCCAGGGCATGGCCGGCAGGGCGAGATTGAGCAGCACGAGCTGCACGATCAGCATCAGGGTGAAGACGCGGTCGGCGAAGCGGTGCGCCGCCCCGGGCTCGCCGGCCTCCGCGAGCCCGGCATAGGCCGGCACGAAGGCGGTGTTGAACGCGCCCTCGCCGAAGATCGCGCGGAAATGGTTCGGGAGCCGGAAGGCGACCACGAAGGCGTCCGCCAGCGGCCCGGCGCCCATCACGCCGGCCATGACCACGTCGCGGGCGAAGCCGGTGACGCGGGAGACCAGGGTCCAGCCGCCGACCGACAGGATCGAGCGGATCATGGGTTGGGGCGCTCGCCCACCACCTCCCCCCGCAACGGGGGCGGGCGGGAGCACGGTCGAAGCGTCGCGCGTGTCGATCGAGAGGAAATGGCCGGCCCCATCTGCACCGGGTCAGCCGGCGTCGCGCGCATCAAGAGCCGGTTTCGTGCGCCACCTCAAGGGTGCCGCGGACACAGGATCCGCGGCACCGGCGATACGCCTCAGCGGGTCGCCTCGGCGTACATCTTCTCCACGTGCTCCCAGTTCACGAGGTTCTCGATGAACGCCTTCAGGTAGTCGGGACGGCGGTTGCGGTAGTCGATGTAGTAGGAGTGCTCCCACACGTCGACGCCGAGGATCGGCTTGGCGCCGTGGACCAGCGGGTTCTCGCCGTTCGGGGTCTTCATGATCGCGAGCTTGCCGTCCTTGACGGCGAGCCACGCCCAGCCCGAGCCGAACTGGCCGACGCCCGCCTGGATGAAGTCCGCCTTGAACTTCTCGGCGCCGCCGAGATCCTCGTCGATCTTCTTGGCCAGCGCGCCCGGGATCGCGCCGCCGCCGTTCGGCTTCATCCACTGCCAGAAGTGGATGTGGTTGTAGTGCTGGCCGGCGTTGTTGAAGAGCGGCTGATTCGTGTTGTAGGCGGCCTTGACGATCTCCTCGACGCTCTTGCCCTGGAGATCCGTGCCCTCAAGCAGCTTGTTGCCCGTGTCGACGTAGGCCTTGTGGTGCTTGTCGTGGTGGAACTCGAGGGTCTCCTTCGACATGTACGGCCCCAGCGCGTCGTAGGCGTAGGGCAGTTCCGGCAGGGTGAAGGTCATCGCGTCTATCTCCGCTTAGCAGGGGGCGGCCTCGTCCCCGGCGGGGGCTCCCGAGTCGAGAGCCCGCTAGGTAAGTCGGTGGCCGCGGGACGGCAACGCCGTTCCGCCACGGCGGCGCGGGAAGTTCCGCAGATCGCCGGCACGCGGCGGCTCGGCCGACCCGGAGATAGCCGGCGCAGATCCGGACTATTCCGGTTTCCCCGGCATCTCGGTCCCGAGTTTTGCAATATGACGGCTAGGCCTTACTGTGCGGCACGCCTTGAGCGCCGGCCGTCAGCCGGCCCGTGTCAGAGAGTACCATGATCGCTGCGCTGTTCGCGCTCGCCGCCGCCATGATCATCGGGGGCTGCGCCGCCGTGATCCAGGGCTTCCCGTACGTGCGTCTGGAGAGCGGGCTCGCGATGGTGATCGCGGGATCGGTCGCGGCCTCGTCGGGCGCGGTGCTGCTCGGCCTCGGCGTCGTGGCGCTCGGGTTCCGGCGGGTGGAGCGCGCGCTCGGGCGCGCCCCGGCGGCCGGCGCGCGGCCGGCCCCCGCCGCGGCGCCGGCACTGGCATCGGCACCGGCCCCCGTCGACGAGGGCCGGACCCGGCTGCCGCCGGTCCTGCCGGCGGCGCCCGCCTTCATCGTGCCGTCGGTGGTCGAGCCGTCCTTCGATCCCGAGCGGCCCCGGATCGAGCCGAGCCTGGAGCTCCGGGCCGACGAGGCCCGCGCCCCCTTCTCGGAACCCGGCGCGGTCGAAGCGCCGAAGCCGGTTCCGGCCGAGCCGGCGCACGCGGTCCCGCCCGTCCTCGTCCCGGAGGCGGACCGCCGCCCCGAGCCGGACGCGCCGACCGAGCGCGCGATCGCGCCCGAGGACGACCTGTTCGCCGCCCCCGAGCCGCCGCTGCGGGAAGAGCCCGAGAAGGCAGCCGCGGACGAGGCGCCGGCCCTGCGCCCGAGCCTCGACACGCCCCCCGAGCCCGAGCCGGCCCCGCCGGCCGCCCCACGCACCGTCGTGGGGCGCTACGCCTCCGGCGGCAACACCTACGTGATGTTCGAGGACGGCTCGATCGAGGCGGAGACGCCGCAGGGCCGCTTCACCTTCGCGTCCCTCGACGAGCTGAAAGCCTTCGTTGACGGCGGCGGCGAGTCCGGAACCCGCGGCGCGGCGTGAACCCGCCCCGGGGACGGCCGCGGCGTCACACCAGCGGGTTGAGGCTGTCGTTGCGCGGCGGGATCGGGGCCCGCATGGTCAGGGAGAAGCCCCCGGGGGCGTAGTCGGTGGTCACCTCGGCCTGGACCTGGGTGATCAGGACCCGCTGCAGCAGGCGCGAGCCGAAGCCCTGGCGGCTCGGCGGCGCGACCGGCGGCCCGCCGGTCTCGCGCCAGGAGAACCGCAGGATCCCGGCCGGGCCGCCGGGCTCCAGGGACCATTCCACCGCCACCCGGCCGGTGCGGTTCGACAGGGCCCCGTACTTCGCCGCGTTGGTGGTGAGCTCGTGGATCGCCATGCCGATCGGCACCGCGATCTCGGAGGGCAGGTCGATCGCCGGCCCGTCGAGGCTGATGCGCCCCTCGGCGGCGCCGTCCGGCGCCACCTCCGCGTAGGGCTTCAGCTCGTTGCGCAGGAGATTGGCGATCGACGCCGTCTGCCACGTGTCCTCGGTGAGCACCGAGTGCGTGTGCGCCAGGGATTTGATCCGCCCGACAAAGGCCTCGTAGAAGCTCTCGATGCTGGACGCCGTCCGCGCGGTGGAGCCCACGATGGCCTGGACGGTCGCCAGCGTGTTCTTGACCCGGTGGTGCAGCTCGCGGATCAGCAGGCTCTGGCGCTCCTCCGCGACCCGGCGGTCGGTCACGTCCGCGACGACGCCGATCAGGCGGCGCGGCAGGCGGCCGGGGGCGTCGCGCTCGAACCGGCCGGCCATGTCGATCGTGCGCCACACGCCGTCGGACTTGCGCCGGATCCGGCCGCTGATGTGCAGGTCCCCGTCCTCCCGCAGCGCCTGGGAGATCGCCCGCCGGACCGCGGGGCGGTCGTCCGGGTGGAGGATGTCGTTGAGAAACTCGGTCTTGCCGATCGTCCCGTCCTCGGGCGCGTGCCCGAAGATCTCGTACATGTGCTCGTTCTCCCAGATCGCCTGGTCCTCGAGCATGTGCCACTCGAAGATGCCGAGCCGGGCGACCGTGGTGGCGACCCGCAGGCGCTGGTCGCGGGACAGGATCTCGTCCCGGGCCTCGACCCGCGTGGTGATGTCCTGGAGGACGCCGACCATGCCGATCGGCGCGCCGTCGGGGCCCGGCACGGCCTGCCCCCGCACCCGCAGGATCACGGTCCGCCCGGCCACCGTCGTGGCCGTGTCGAACTGGTAGGGCTCGTCGGTCCCGTCGGCCTCGGCGATCAGTGCGCTCAGGCGCGCGAGCTCCGCCGGCGACAGGCCGGTCTTCAGCTCCTCCCACGAGACGGAACGGCCCGGCGGGCGCCCGAGGATGCGGGCGGCGCGGCGCGACAGGGTGAGGAGGCCGGTCGCGCGGTCCCAGCGCCATTCCCCGAGCCCGGCGGCCGCGAGGGCCTCGCGGTTCGCCTCGGAATGGGCCGCCGCGTCCACGTCGACCGTCTCGACCGCCAGGGTCCGGCCCGCGCGCCGGACCCGCACGTCGAGGGGCGTGCCGTCCGCCCGGCGCCAGACCTGGAGACCGTCCCGGAGCCCCTCCGGCCCCTCGCCCAGGAGTTCGGCGGCCGCGCGCCCGGGCAGGGTGCCGGGCGGCCAGCCGGCGAGATCGTGCAGGGCCCGGTTGGCGGCGACGATCCCCGCCTCGTCCGCCGACAGCACGGCGAGGCCGATCGCGGCCTCGTCGAAGCCGGCGCGCAACGGGTCCTCCGCCGCCGGGTCCTGACCCACCCTCTCATTCACTCGGAAGAATCCTCGAACGCGCCGTGGCGCGCTCCCGCCGGAGATGAGCCCCCTCCCGCCACGATCACGGACCGCGGCGGGCCCTGAGGATGGCGCCCGAGCGTGACTGTGGCAAGGCGTTCCGCTCCGCCTGCGGCGACCGGGCACCCGCGCGACCCGACCGCGGGGGCTCTCAGCGGGGGCGGCGGGCGAATTCCAGATAGGTGGGCCGGCGGCCCGCTGCCAGCGCCTTGGCCTCGTAGCGCGTGCCGGGCCAGCCCGGGAACGGCCGCGTCCAGTCCCGCGCGTCCCGCGCCGTCCAGGCGAGGACCGGGCACCGCGCGGCCCGGACGAGCGTCCAGCCGGCATAGTCGTCGATGTCGCTGGCGAAGCGGAACAGGCCGCCGTCCTTCAGGACCCGGCCGATCTCGGCGAGCGACGCGTCGGAGACGAACCGGCGCTTGCGCTGCCGCCGCTTGGGCCAGGGATCGGGATAGAGCAGGTAGACCCGGTCGAGGCAGGCATCCGGCAGGCGCGCCAGCAGGGCGGTCACGTCCTCGTCGCGGATGCGGACGTTGCGCAGCGCACGCGCCTCGATCGCCGCCAGCAGCTTGACCACGCCGTTGACGAAGGGCTCGGCGCCGATGATGCCGACGGCCGGATGCGCGGCCGCCTGGGCGGCGAGGTGCTCGCCGCCGCCGAAGCCGATCTCCAGCCACAGCGCCTCCGGCGGCGCCGGCATGGCGGGGAACAGCGCGCGCGGATCGAGGATCGCGTCGCCCGGCGGCAGGTCGACCCGCAGGCTCGGCAGCAGCTCGGCGAGCCGGCGCTCCTGCTGCCCGCGCAGGCGCTTGCCCTTGCGGCGCCCGAAGAAGGCGCGCTCCGGCTCCTCGACCGGGTGGTCGGAGCGTCCAGGGGCGTCGGTGTCCACCGGCTCAGTCTACCTCGGAGATGGGACGCGTCCCGGGTCACGACCGGAGACGGGGCGCGTCGGTGGGATGCCGTCCGGGACAGCACGCCCGGCACGCCGCGACGCGGCACGATCGGGTGGCGCGGCACCCGCGCGGACGCCGCGGCGCCGAACGCACCGCGCCGCCAGCGCCCGATCGGGAACACGGGCCGCGGGGCCGCGGAGCATCCGGGACCGGGCGGCGCTCAAAGCACCGCCCGCACCGCCTTCACGTCACCCCGGCGCGCCGCCGATCTCCGGCCCGCGCGTCGGCCCGGGGCCGAGCGGAAGCCGCCCTCAGGCCAGCGCCGACTTCAGCTTGCCGGCGAGGTCGGTGCGCTCCCACGAGAAGCCGCCGTCGGCCTCGGGGGCACGGCCGAAATGGCCGTAGGCCGAGGTGCGCGCGTAGATCGGCTTGTTCAGGCTGAGCGCCGTGCGGATGCCGCGGGGCGACAGGTCCATGGCGTCCATCAGCACGGCCTCGAGCTTGGCCTCGTCGACCGTGCCGGTGCCGTGCAGGTCCACGTAGATCGAGAGCGGCTTCGACACGCCGATCGCGTAGGCGAGCTGGATCGTGGCGCGGCTGGCGAGGCCCGCGGCCACCACGTTCTTGGCGAGGTAGCGCGCCGCGTAGGCCGCCGAGCGGTCGACCTTCGTCGGGTCCTTGCCGGAGAACGCGCCGCCGCCGTGCGGGGCCGCGCCGCCGTAGGTGTCGACGATGATCTTGCGGCCGGTGAGGCCGGCGTCGCCGTCCGGGCCGCCGATCACGAACTTGCCGGTCGGGTTCACGTGCCAGACCGTGCCCTCGTTGACCCAGCCCTGCGGCAGCGCCTTCAGGATGTAGGGCTCGACGATGGCGCGGACGTCCGCGGAATCGAGGGACTCGTCGAGGTGCTGGGTCGACAGCACGATCTGGGTCACCTCGACCGGGCGGCCGTTCTCGTAGCGGACCGTGACCTGGCTCTTGGCGTCGGGGCCGAGCTTGGCGGCGTCGCCCTGCTTCGCCTTGCGGGCGTCGGCGAGGTCCTTGAGGATCTTGTGGGCGTAGAAGATCGGCGCCGGCATCAGCTCGGGCGTCTCGTCGGCGGCGTAGCCAAACATGATGCCCTGGTCGCCCGCGCCCTCGTCCTTGTTGCCGGCCGCGTCCACGCCCTGGGCGATGTCGGCCGACTGGGCGTGCAGGTGGATCGCGACGTCGTTGTTCTTCCAGTGGAAGCCCGACTGCTCGTAGCCGATATCCTTCACGGCCTCGCGGGTCAGGGCCTCGAGGTCCTTGAAGGTCACCGAATCGGGTCCGCGCACCTCGCCGGCGATGACGATGCGGTTGGTCGTGGCGAGTGTCTCGACGCCGAGCCGCGCCTCCGGCATCGCCGCGAGGTAGGCGTCGACCACGGTGTCCGAGATCCTGTCGCAGACCTTGTCGGGGTGTCCCTCGGACACGGACTCGCTGGTGAACAGGTAGTTGGAACGCGGCATCGGACGGCCTCGGCTGCAGAGGTACGCCGTCGCGATCGCGGCGTTTGACCCTTCATGGGGCCGGGGTTCTCGCACCCGGCCGGGGGCCGGTCAAGATGGAGGAACGAACGGATCCGCTATACCGGACGAAGCGACCGGAAAAACGATCGCGCGACGCCCCGGGGCCCGCCCCTGCCCTCAGCCGCCGAGCTTGCTCTCGAGGGCCCGGATGGCGTCGGCCACGTCGCGGCGCGCCTCCTCGGAGAAGTTCTCGGTGATGTGGCGGCCCACGACTTCCGCCAGCCCCTTCAACCCGGCTTCCGACAGGGTCGACTGCTCGCGCTCGCTGAAGCCCGGCGCGATGAAGTCATCGTTCCGGGGCATCCCTTTGAAGAAGTAATCCATCGGCACGCCGGTCATGCGCGAGAAGATGTCGAGATGGACGGCGCTGATCCGGTTGGTTCCCTTCTCGTACTTCTGGAGCTGAGCTGCAGACATACCGAAGCTCTGCGCGACGCGGCGCTGTGTGAGCGATGCCTTGCGGCGCTGCTCGGCGATGCGTTGCCCGACATAGACGTCGCGCTGATCGGTCTTCTGGCCCGCCATGAAGTGCTCGTCCACCCCCTGCCATGAATCCTGGCGGCAAAGCTTAGCGCGCCCCTCGGTACTTGTCACCGGCAGGCGTTCGACGTGGTGGACGATTTGCTCACGGCTCTGCGGCCGGGAGATCTGCAAGAATAGACAACTTGGTGTCCCCGGCAGGGCTCGAACCTGCGACCCCAGGTTTCATACCACTTCGGCTTTCGCCGCCGCGCCCCGAAGGTCCGCGTTCGTGGCCTGGACTATCCCTTCACCGTGGGCTGGACTGCATCCAACCGGTAGGTGCCGCCCGTCTAGTCTCTACACCTTCCCACAGAACGCCGGGGCGCCGCGCGGGCTTGGCTCGGGATCGGCAGAGCATCGGACGGCGGCGCGTCGATGCCGGAAGCTTTCCCCGACTTTGAGCGGATCCGTCGCGCGGTTTCCCGGCGCGACGCCCAATTGAACCTTCTAGGAAACCTGTGCTCTGTCCAGCTGAGCTACGGAGACGACCGGCGCTCCATAGCATTCTCGCCGGCCGAGGCCAACCGCGACCGGTGGGGCGCGGTGCCGGAGCCCGCGATCGCGGGGGGAACCGATGCGCGGGCGCGCGGCGGTCGTGCGGGGACGCCCGCTGGCGGCCTCGATGGCGACCTTGATGGCGGCGGCGCTCGCCGCTGCGGTGCCCTGTCCGGCACGCGCCGCGTCGCGCGCCGGGCCGTCGGCGTGCGCGACCGGGCCGGCGCGCGACGAGGTAGTGGCGGAAATCGGGCCCCGCGGGGAGATCCGTATGGTCTCGGGCCTCCGGGCGGTGCTGGACTCGCTGCGCTGGCCGGACACGCCGGAGGCCGCGTCCGCCGCGCGGACCTGGCTCGAGACCCGGCGGGGCGCCCGGGTCACGGTGGTTCCCCGCGGGCAGCCCGACCGGTGGGAGCGCGCGCGGGCCGACCTCCTGGTCGCGGAGGGCGACATCGCGGAGGGCGCGGATCTGGCGGGCGCGGATCTGGCGGGCGCGGATCTGGCGGGCGCGGATCTGGCGGGCGCGGATCTGGCGGGCGCGGATCTGGCGGGCGCGGATCTGGCGGGCGGCCTCATCGGGGCCGGCCTCGCGTACGCGGACGCGAACGAGGCCGATTCGCTGTGCCGGCCCGGCCTGCGCCTCGTGGAGGCGGCCGCCCGCGCGCGCGGGCTCGGCCTCTGGGGCGCGGCGCGCCCTGCGGCGGAGGACGGCCCGGCGCTCCGGGAGAAGGTCGGACATTTCGTCGTCGCGGAGGGCCGAATCCGCCATGTCGGCGAGCGCGGCGCGCGCACCTATCTCGATTTCGCGGCCCGCGGCACGGACGGCCTCACGGTGACAGTATCGAAACGCACTTGGCGAATGATGCGCGCCCGTGGTTTGAGTGCGGCCTCGCTCGAGGGCCGGCGCGTGCGGGTGCGCGGCCTCCTGGAGGTCCGGCGCGGCCCGACCCTGGAGGTCGCCCTCGACGGGCTCGAGACGCTCGAGGAGACGGACCGGCCGGAGGCCGATCCGGAGGGGGAACGGGGATTGCGGCGCTGATCGCGATGGGCGGGATCACGGGGCACATCGGCGCGGGGCGGACCCGCGCGGCGGGGCGGCGCACCCTCGGCGCGGCGGCGTTGGGCGGCCTCGCCCTGCTGCTCGGCGCCTGCGTGGCCGACCAGACCGAGGCGACCGTGCGGCCGGCCGTGGTGCGGGTGCCCGCGGAGGCGCCGCGCACCACCGGCCGCGAGCGCGCCGCCGATGCCGACCACCTCAAGCTCGTGGCCTCCTTCGGGGGCGAGGCCCGGGCCCCCAACTTCACGCGGATGCTGACGGAGGTGACCGACCGCCTCGTGAAGGCCAGCGACCGGCCCGACCAGGCCTACACGGTGACGCTCCTCGACTCACCGGTGGTCAACGCCTTCGCGCTGCCGAACGGGCGGCTCTACGTCACCCGCGGCCTCGTGGCCCTGGCGAGCGACACCTCCGAGGTGGCCGCCGTGCTGGCGCACGAGATGGCCCACGTGACCCTCAACCACGCCACGGCCCGCAGCGAGCTCGAGCTGCGCTCGGCGCTCGTCAGCCGCGTCGTGGCCGACGTGCTGAACGACCCCGATACCGGCGCGCAGCTGCAGAGCCAGTCGCGCTTCGCCCTCGCCCGGTTCTCCCGCGAGCAGGAGCTGGAGGCGGACGCCACCGGCGTGCGCACCCTGGCCAAGGCCGGCTACGACCCGTTCGCGGCCGGGCGCTTCCTCGCCGCGCTCAACCGCTCCACAGGACTGAAGGCCGGCAGCGCCGCCGCGCCCGACATGCTGGCGACCCATCCGGGCACGGCCGAGCGCATCACCCAGGTCACCCGCGCGGCCCGCCGCATCGGCGCGCCGGGCATCGGCACCGACGACCGCGCCGCCTACCTCGCGGCGGTGGACGGGCTCGCCTACGGCGACAACCCGCGCGACGGCGCGGTGCGCGGGCACCGCTTCATCCATCCCGGCCTCGGCATCGCCTTCGAGGTGCCGGAGGGCTTCACCCTGGAGAACACCCGCTCGGCGGTGCTCGGGACCACCCCGGACGGCGCCCGGCGCCTGCTGTTCGACCAGATCGAGGCCAAGGACGGCCAGTCCCTCGAGGCGGTGCTCAAGGCGAGCTGGAACGACGCCCTCGACCCGGCCGGCTTCGAGACCCGGGACGTCGCGGGCCACCCCGCGGCCTTCGCGCTGTCGCGGGGGAAGGAGTGGACCTTCCGCCTCGCGGCCATCCGGATCGGCGACTCGACCTACCGGATGATCATGGCCGCCAAGGGCGCCACCGATCCCGACCCGGCCTTCCGCCGCTGGACCGCGACCCTCGTCGCCGTGTCGCCCGACGAGGCGGTCCTGCGCCCCCTGCGGCTGCAGGTAGTCCAGGCGACTTCGACCAGCGCCGAGGACCTCGCCCGCCGCATGGCGGTGCCCGACCGGGCGCTCGACCGGTTCCTCGTCCTCAACGGGCTGGAGCGGGGCGCCGCGCTGGTGCCGGGACGCGGCTACAAGATCGTCGCGGAATAGCCGCCCTGCGCGGCCGCGCCTTGTGCGGGCGCGGGGCCCGGACATCCTGCCCGGGTCGTTCAGGGAGAGCGCCGTGATTCGATTCTTCTACAATCTCAGCCCCAACCCCATGAAGGTCGCCCTCTGCCTCGAGGAGATGGGGCTGCCCTACGAGCCGGTGCCGGTCGACACCCGCAGGGGCGAGCAGTTCGATCCGGCCTACACGGCCGTCAATCCGAACGGGAAGGTGCCGGCGATCGTCGACGGCGACGTCACCGTGTTCGATTCGAACGCGATCCTGATGTACCTGGCGGGCAAGACCGGCCGGTTCCTGCCGGAGGGCGAGCCGGTCCGCGGCGAGATGCTGTCCTGGCTGATGTTCGTGGCGACCGGCATCGGGCCGTTCTCCGGCCAGTGCGTGCATTTCCGCCACTTCGCGCAGGACGGGGGCGCCTACGCCACCGAGCGCTACGCCTTCGAGGCGCACCGGCACTGGGGCATCCTCGACCAGCGCCTCGCCGACCGCCCCTACGTGCTGGGCGACACCTACACGATCGTCGACATGGCGGTCTGGGGCTGGGCCCGGATGGTGCCCTTCGTCCTCGGCGAGGGCGCCTTCGGGGACCTGCCCAACGTCAAGCGCCACCTCGACGCGGTCAACGCGCGGCCGGCCGCCCAGGCCGCCGAGGCGCTGAAGGGCCGCCACGCCTTCAAGGCGGAGATGGACGCCGAGGCGCGGGGCTTCATGTTCCGCGCCGTGAAGGGCGCCGCCTGACGCCCCGCCGGACCGGTCCCGCGCCTCAGGGCGCGGGGGCGGTCACCGTGAGCATCGGCAGGGTGACGGAGAGCGTTCCGGCCGGCACGCGCGCGGTGCCGAGCGTGAGGCAGGCGCCGAGTCCGAGACAGAGTGCGAGACCGAGCATCGAGGTCTCGAAGCCGCGATAAACCCATTCCATGACGGTCCCCTTTCGCGAGGCAACCGCAGGATGCGCGCATCGCGTTAAGGGATCGGTGCGCCAGCGCGCACGGTCTCACAGTCCGGAGGCGACGAGGGCCGCGCCCGCCGCGATCAGCGCGACGCCGGCCCAGACGGCGAGGCTGAGGGTCTCGCCGAGCAGGGTGGCGCCGAGGATCGCCACCAGTACGACGCTGAGCTTGTCGATCGGCGCGACCCGGGCAGCGTCGCCCAGCGACAGCGCGCGGAAGTAGCAGAGCCACGACGCCCCGGTGGCGAGCCCCGACAGGACGAGGAAGACGAGGCTCCGACCGGAGACCTGCGCGAGGCCGCCGGCCTGCCCGGAGGCGACCACGATCGCGCCGGCGAAGATCAGGATCACCGCGGTGCGCACGAAGGTCGCGACGTCCGACGGCACGCCCGCGACCCCCACCTTGGCGAGGATCGCGGTCAGCGCCGCGAAGCCGGCGGCGGCGAGCGCCCAGAAGCGCCAGGATTCCAGCAGGGGGCTCACGGAAATTCCTACGCCGTCCCTATTCGCAGGGCTCGGACGCATCCTCGTCCTTGCGAGCGCAGCGAAGCAACCCAGACAGCGCCACGCTCGACGATGTCGCGTCGCCCTGGGTCGCTTCGCTGCGCTCGCGCTGACGGCGCGGCCCAGCGTGATCCGCGCGACTCCTTGCCGAACCGTCAATGTTTCCCGTGAAACATCCGCTGTTCACAGGAGCTTGTCGACGGTGATCGGCAGGTCGCGCACCCGCCTGCCGGTGGCGTGGAAGACCGCGTTGGCGATGGCGGCCGCGGTGCCGACGATGCCGATCTCGCCGAGCCCCTTCACGCCCAGCGGGTTCGCCTTGTCCTCCTCCTCCACGAAGATCACGTCGATATCGTAGATGTCGGCGTGGACCGGCACGTGGTACTCGCCGAGATTGTGGTTCATGAACCGGCCGATGCGGTGGTCGAGCATCGACTCCTCCTCGAGGGCCGAGCCGATCCCCATCACGACGCCGCCGAGGATCTGGCTGCGCGCCGTCTTCGGGTTCAGCACCTTGCCGGCCGCGATCGCCGAGACGATGCGGGTGACCCGGACCTGACCCAGCTCCTCGTCGACCTTCACCTCGGCGAAGATCGCCGAGTGGGTGTAGGCCTCGTATTTCTGATTGAAGTCCTTGTCGGGCCCGGCCTCCTCGACGGCCTCGACCTTGTCGACGCCCGCCGCCTGGAGCACCTCGACGAGCGACACGCTGCGGCCCGGATCGCCCGCGACCGCGATGCGGCCGTCCGCGAACACGGCGCGGTCGAAGTCGACGTTGGCCAGCGGCGAGTTCTCCATTGCGCGGGCGAGCTTGAACACCTGCGCGCCGACGTTGCGGCAGGCCTTCATCACGGCGGTGCCCGAGGAGGCGGCCGTCCACGAGCCGCCGGCGACCGGGGCCTCCGGCAGGCGGGTGTCGCCGAGCTTGGTGGTGACCGCGTCCATCGGCAGGCCCAGCGTGTCGGCCGCGATCTGCGTCAGGATCGTGTAGGTGCCGGTGCCGATGTCGCCGGTGGAGTTGCCGACCGTCAGGCGGCCGTCCGGCGTCAGGGTCGCGATGGCGCTCGACTGCATCATCATCGATTCCCAGATGCCGGTGGCCACGCCCCAGCCGACCAGCTCCCGGCCCTCGCGCATGGAGCGGGGCTCAGGGCTGCGCTTCGCCCAGCCGAACCGCTCGGCGCCCTGCCGGAAGCAGCTCTTCAGCTCCTTCGAGCCGAACGGCTTGCCCTCGGCGGTGGCGTCGGACTCGGCGTAGTTCCTCAGCCGCAGGTCGATCGGGTCGAGCCCGGTCGCGTAGGCGAGTTCGTCCATCGCGGTCTCGATGGCGAAGACGCCGGTCACCGCGCCGGGGGCGCGCATGTCGCCGGGCGTCGGCGTGTCGAGCTTCACCAGCCGGTAGCCGAGGGCGACGTTGTCGCACCGGTAGAGGACGCCCGACCAGTTGACGACGACCTCCTGGTAATCCTCGTACTGCGAGGTGCCCTGGACGGCGTCGTGGCGCAGGGCCGTCAGCCTCCCGTCGGCCTCGGCGCCGAGCGCGATCGTCTGCAGCGCCTCGGACCGGTAGGTGAAGCTCCACAGCTGGTCGCGGGTCAGGGTCACGCGCACGGAGCGCTTCAGCTCCTGGGCGGCCAGCATCGCCAGGAACAGCTGGTACTGCGGGCGCAGGCCCGAGCCGAAGCCGCCGCCGAGATAGGGGTTGAGCACCCGGACCTGATCGGGCTTCAGGCCGAAGACGTTGGTGAGATACTGGTGGCTGTTCGAGACGCCCTGGATCTTGTCGTAGACCGTGTAGGTGCCGTCCTGCTCGACCACCACCGTGGAGGCGTGCGGCTCCAACGGGTTGTGGTGCTCGTCGGCGAGGCTGTAGGCGCCCTGCACGCGGACCGGCGCGCTGCCGAACGCCTTGTCGGCGTCGCCCCAGGGCTCCGGCGGCGGCTTGATGCCCGTGCGCTTGTAGGGCGGGTCGTAGGCGGTGCCGCGCAGGGCTTCCAGGTCGGTCCCGGGCTCCTCCATCGCGTAGCTCACGCGGACGAGGGACGCGGCGTAGCGCGCGGTCTCGAAATCCTCCGCCACCACCAGGGCGACCGGCTGGCCGCTGAACACGATCAGGTCGTCGTAGAGGGCGCGGAACGGCGAGCCGGGGGGCGCCACCTGGTCCTGGAAGTTCTTGTCCCGCCACGCGGTCCGCGGCCGGTTCTCGTGGGTCAGGACCTTGAGGACGCCCGGCACCGCCTCGGCCTCGACCGAGTCGATGGCGGTGATCCGGCCCTTGGCGATCGAACTCGACACCACATAGCCGTAGGCGAGGTCGGGCGCGGCGAACTCGCCCGCGTACTTGGCGAGCCCGGTCACCTTGGCGGGCCCGTCGATGCGGCTGCGCGGGCTGCCGACGAAGGTGTCGCGGCCGGTGGAGCTGAAGGTCTGTGTCATGGCAGAACCTACTGGATGCGCTTGTCGCTGAGCGACTGGGGCGTGCCGGCGGCGGCCTGCTCGAGGCCGCGCACGATGGCGCGCCGGGCGAGATCGATCTTGAAGCCGTTCTCCGACTGGGGCTTGGCCTCCGCGACGATCAGGTCGGCCGCCGCCTGGAAGCTCTCGCGGGTCGCGGGCTTGCCCTCCAGCAGGGCCTCGGCCTCGCGGTTGCGCCAGGGCTTGTGGGCGACGCCGCCGAGCGCCAGCCGCGCGGTCTTCACCCGGTCGCCGTCGAGTTCCAGGGCCGCCGCCACCGAGACCAGCGCGAAGGCGTAGGACAGGCGGTCGCGCAGCTTCAGGTAGGTGTAGTGCTGCGGGAAGCGGCTCTCCGGCAGGTCGACCGACACGATGATCTCGCCGGGGGCGAGGTTCGTGTCCCGCTCGGGCGAATCCCCCGGCAGGCGGTGGAACTCGGAGAACGGGATCGACCGGTCGCCCTGCGGTCCGCTCACCCGCACGGTGGCCTCCAGGGCGGCCAGCGCGATGCACATGTCGGAGGGGTGGGTGGCGATGCAGTGCGCGCTCGTCCCGAAGATCGCGTGGATGCGGTTCATCCCGCCGATCGCCGGGCAGCCGGAGCCGGGCGCGCGCTTGTTGCAGGGCGTGGCCACGTCGTAGAAATAGTAGCAGCGGGTCCGCTGGAGCAGGTTGCCGCCCGTGGAGGCGGCGTTGCGCAGCTGCGCCGAGGCGCCGGCCAGGATGGCGTTGCGCAGGAGCGGGTACCGGGCCGCTACCCGATCGTCGTAGGCCGCCTTGGCGTTGGTCACGAGCGCCCCGATCCGCAGGCCGTCCCCGCTGTCCTCGATCCGGTCGAGGGGCAGGCGGGTGATGTCGATCAGCCGGCCCGGCTTCTCGACCTCGTACTTCATCAGGTCGATCAGGTTGGTGCCGCCGGCGATGAAGCGGGCCCCGGCCCCGAAGGCCTGCACCGCCTCCGCCACCGTGCCGGCGCGGACGTAGTCGAAGCGGTTCATCGGGCGCCTCCCTGCATGACGTCCTCGATGGCGTCGACGATGTTGGTGTAGGCGCCGCAGCGGCAGATATTGCCGCTCATCGCCTCGCGGATCTCGTCCCGGGTGTGGGCGTGGCCCTCGTTCATCAGGCCGACCGACGAGCAGAGCTGGCCCGGCGTGCAGTAGCCGCACTGGAAGGCGTCGTGCTCGATGAACGCCTCCTGGATCGGGTGGAGGGCGTTGCTGCCCGCCCGGTCGCCGAGGGCGGCCAGCCCCTCGACCGTGGTGATCTCGGCCCCGTCCTTCATCACCGCCAGCGTCAGGCAGGAATTCACCCGGGTGCCGTTCACCAGCACCGTGCAGGCCCCGCACTGGCCGTGGTCGCAGCCCTTCTTGGTGCCGGTGAGGTCGAGCCGCTCGCGCAGGAGGTCGAGGAGCGTGGTCCACGGTGCGACCTGCAGTTCGCGCCGCTGCCCGTTGATCGTCAGCGTGATGCCGATCGGCGTGTCCGCCGACACCGGCGGCTGGGTCTCGAGGCGCATGATGTCGTCCACGGTCTGGGCCGGCCGGGGCCGGGCGGGAGCGGATCGGTCCGGGGCAGCGACCGGCAGCGACGCGCGGGCCGCGGCCTGGGCTTCCGGTCGATAACCATTCCAATCTGCGCCTGTTCCGGAGCGCGCCGTCTCAACCCGTGAGCGAGGGTGGCGCGCCTGCGGCGCGCATATCGGCCGCCGCACCGTCCGACATTGCCGGCCCCACCTCGCCTCGGCTAACCCTCCTTCCCGCAGAGTCCACGCCGCACCCCGGAGCCACCGATGGCCGCGCTCGACGCGATCCTCAACGACATCGACACGGACCTGGAGAACGCCCTGGAGCGGCTGTTCGCCTTCCTGCGGATCCCGTCGATCTCCACCGATCCCGCCTATGCCGGGCATTGCCGCGAGGCCGCCGCCTGGCTCGCCCAGGACCTGACCGCGCTGGGCTTCGAGACCTCGGTGGAGGAGACCTCGCTCCACCCGGTGGTCCTGGCCCACCGGCCGAAGCCGGGAGCGCCGCACGTCCTGTTCTACGGCCATTACGACGTGCAACCGGTCGATCCCCTCGACCTGTGGAAGACGCCGCCCTTCGAGCCGCACATCGCTGACGACGGCCAGGGCGGCAAGACGATCGTCGGGCGCGGCGCCTCCGACGACAAGGGTCAGGTGATGACCTTCGTGGAGGCATGCCGGGCCTATATCGCCATGCACGGCGAGTTGCCTTGCGGCGTCACGATCCTGATCGAGGGCGCCGAGGAGAGTGGATCACAAGGCCTGCCCGAATGGGTCGCGGCCAACCGCGAGAGACTCGGCTGCGACGTGGTCCTCGTCTGCGACACCGGCATGTGGGACCGGAAGACCCCGGCCATCACGTCGTCGCTGCGCGGGCTCGCCTATTTCGAGGTGAAGGTCACCTGCGCCGACCGCGACCTGCATTCCGGCTTCTTCGGCGGCGCGGCGCGCAACCCGATCCACGTTCTGTCGAAGATCATCGCCGACCTGCACGACGCGGACGGGCGGGTGACGATCCCGGGCTTCTACGAGGGCGTTCACGAGCGCCCGCCGGAGTTGCTGGAGCAGTGGCGCGGCCTCGGCCTGACGCCGGAGACGCTGCTCGGGCCGATCGGCCTCAAGGAGCCCGCGGGCGAGCGCGGGCGGATGCCGATCGAGCTGGTGCAGTCCCGCCCCTCCTGCGACGCCAACGGCATCATCGGCGGCTATACCGGCGAGGGCACCAAGACGGTGATCGCCTCCACCGCCTCCGCCAAGGTCTCGTTCCGCCTCGTGGACGACCAGGACCCGAAGCGGCTCGCCGAGAGCTTCGAGGCCTTCGTGCGCGCGCGGGTGCCGGCCGACTGCCAGGTCGAGGTCATCACCTACAAGGGCTCGCGGGCGATCAGCCTGCCCTTCGACATGCCGCAGCTCGGGGCCGCCAAGGCGGCGCTGCAGGACGAGTGGGGCGTGCCGGCCGTGACCGTGGGCGCGGGCGGCTCGATCCCGATCGTCGGCGACTTCAAGCGGATCCTGGGGCGCGACACCCTGCTGATCGGCTTCGGCCTCGACGACGACCGGATCCACTCGCCGAACGAGAAGTACGACCTGACGAGCTTCCACAAGGGCACGCGCTCCTGGGCGCGGATCCTCGCGGCCCTCGGCCAGGGCTGATCCCGGCAGCGGCCCGATCTCAGCGGGCGGGCGCCGCCCGCATCTTCCCGTCGACCCAGGCCCAGAGCGCCCGGACCTCCTCGGCGGCCTGGCTGCCGGGGGCGAATTCCGTGACGCCGAGCCCGGTCGCCAGGGCGTCCTGGTGGTCGACCCGGTGGATGATCCCGGGCTCGGCCAGCACGCCCAGGGCGCGCAGCTGCGCCGCGTAGGCGCTGGTGCGCGGCGAGGGCGGCGGCGGGCACTGGTTCAGCACCAGGGCCAGCCGCTCCCGCAGGCCGAGGCCGACCAGCGCCTGGAGCGTCGGCCGGGCGGCCACGATGTCGAGCCGGGAGGGACGGACCGGCATCAGGACGAAATCGGCGTCCTTCAGGGCCGGCGCGAGGCCGGACGCGCTGCCGGCGGTGTCGAGGACGGCGAGGGTCGTGCCCTGCTCGGCGAGAATACCGAGGATCTCCGAGAGCTGGCCCATCTCCCAGGGCTGGACCCGGTCGACCGCGACGGCGTCGCGCGCGCGGTCGCTCCTGCCGTCGTTCTTGCGCAGGGCCCCCCAGCCGGCTAGCGAGCTCTGCGGGTCGAGATCGAGGGCGGTCACCTGCTCGCCCGCTTCCGCGGCGGCGACCGCCAGGGAGGCCGCCAGGGTGGTCTTGCCCGTCCCGCCCTTCTGCACCGCCAGGGCGAGGACCCGCAGCGGCCCGGCGTCGGGCCAGGGCGCGGTCTCCGGCGCCGGTTCGGATCCTTCGGGATCCATGCGTGTCCCACCTCTCCACATCTGTCAGCCGGGCCGCGGCCCAGGCGGCGCCGAATCGAACGACCGGCACGACCGTGCTTAGCGTGACGGCGTGGGCCGGAGCCAGCGCCGCGCCCCGGCACCTGTGGACCGCCCCGAGGCGGCTCCCGATCACCGGTCCCGGGGACCGGTCCCGGACTTCCGCCGCGAGGCCGCCGCGATACCGCATCGCGGGATCGTGCGCCGGGCCCGCGCGTTGGGCCGGCATCCCCACAGGTTGAGCGGCGCGCCAAGACCCTCGCCCCGACAAGCTCCGCGACAGGATCCCCATGCGCCTCGATCGCCGCCGCCTGCTCGGAACCGGTCTCCTGGCCCTCGCCGCCCCCGCGGCGCGCGCCGCGACGCCGTCGCCCCCGACGAGCCGGCCCGTGGGGACGCTGGAGCTCGCCATCGCGGCGGACGCGCCCTCGACCCCCACGGGGCTCGCCATCGCCCGGGGCGGCCGGATCTTCGTGATGATGCCGCGCTTCACCGGCGCGGAGCCGATCACCCTCGGCGAGGTGCTGCCCGACGGGTCGGTGAAGCCCTACCCGGACGCGGCGACCAACCGCCCGGATCCGGGCGCGCCGCAGGCGTCGCTGTTCCACGTCCCCAACGGCGTCTTCGACCGCGACGACACCCTCTGGGTGCTCGATGCCGGACTGCCCGCCGGCAAGGGGCGGCCGGTGCCGGGCGGCGCGAAGATCCTGGCGATCGATATCGGCCGGAACAGCGTCCGCCGGACGATCCCCCTCGACGCGGGGATCGGCCCGGATTCCTCCCTGAACGACCTGCGGGTCGACGTGCGCGACGGCCGCGCGCTGGCCTACGTCACCGACCAGGGCCAGTCCGGCGCGGGCGCGATCCTGGCGGTCGACCTCGACAGCGGGCGGGTGGTGCGGCGCCTCGCGGACCACGTCAGCACGCGGTCCGAGGAGGGCATGGTCAAGTTCGTGGAGCGCCGCCCCGTGATGGAGCGGAAGGGCGACGCGCCCGAGAAGAGCCCGAAGGGCGGCGCCAACGGCATCGCGATCAGCCCGGACGGCCGCCGCCTCTACTACGCGCCGCTGATGAGCCGGCGGCTCTACGCGGTCGAGACAGCGGCCCTGCGCGATCCGGACGTCGCGGACGCGGCCGTGGCCGCCGCCGTCGCGGATCTCGGCGAGAAGGGCATGACCGGGGGACTGACCACCGATTCCCAGGACCGGGTCTATCTCAGCCTGCAGGAGCACAACGCGGTCGGCCGGCGCCTGCCGGACGGCACCGTCGAGGTGCTGGCCGCCGACGACCGGCTGGTCTGGGCCGACACGTTCTGGATCACCCCGGACCGTTGGCTCTATATCTCGGCGGCCCAGGTGAACCGGCGGCCGGAATTCAACCGCGGCCGGGACCTGCAGCAGCCGCCCTACGCGATCCTGCGCATGCGCATCGACGCCGACCCAGTCCTGTAGCGGATCATGACGGACCTCTCGCACGACCCGGACTTCTTCGCCCTGCTCACCGGCAGCTACGCGCGGCGCCTCGGCGAGCCTCTGGTGCCGGCGGATGCGGACGCGGACTGGCTCTACGCGGCAGCCCCGTTCGCGGTGCTCGCCCATGACGGGGGCGCGGATCCGCGCTTCGTCTACGCCAACCGGACCGCGCAGGCCTGCTTCGGCTACGCGTGGGACGAGCTCGTCGGCCTGCCCTCGCGGCTCTCGGCCGAGGCTCCCGAGCGGGCCGAGCGGCAGCGGCTCCTCGACGCGGTCACCCGGGACGGCTTCAGCCGCGGCTATCGCGGCCTGCGGATCGCCAAGGACGGCCGGCGCTTCTGGATCGACGAGGCGGTGGTCTGGCAGCTCGACCGCGACGGCGCGACGGTAGGGCAGGCCGCGACCTTCGCGCAGTGGCGCGACGCGTGAGGGCCAGGCCGCCGCCCGGTCAGCCGTCCTCCTCGATGCTGACCTGGGCGATCTGCACGGCGCCGCCGTTCCAGTGGGCCGCCACGACGTGGCCCAGCGCGACCGCGAGGACGCAGAGCACCACCGAGGCGAACACGTTGACCATGGCCCGGACCACCGCGCCGTTCCGCATGAGGTCGAGGGTCTGGAGGCTGAACGACGAGAAGGTCGTGTAGCCGCCGCACAGCCCGATCATCACGAACAGGCGGACGTTCTCGGAGACCGGGAAGCGCCCATGCGCCAGGGTCAGCGTGCCGAACAGGCCGATGATGAACGAGCCCGTCACGTTGATGAGGATCGTGCCCCAGGGCAGGTCGCGGCTGATGGGCAGCGCCAGCACCGAGACGACGTAGCGGGCCAGGGTGCCGAGGGCACCGCCGATCATGACCAGGATGCAGGTGGTGAAGGACATGCGCGCTCCAGTGCGTCGGGCGGGCATGAGAAACCCGCCGTCGCGGCGGGTGCTTGCAAGACGCACTCCCACCGCCGGTTTCGCGGTAGGAGTCATCAGCCCTGACGGGCGGTTTCGGGGAACTCCATCCCCATCGGGGACGGCCCATAGCGCCTGCGCGGGCCGAGCGCAACGGCCGCCCGGGGCAGCCCCCCGGGCCCGCTGGTCAGGCCCGCCCCTCCTGCACGGCGTGGCAGGCGACGCCGTCGAGGAGCGCCGGCACCTCGGTCCGGCAACGGTCGTTGGCGAGCGGGCAGCGCGGGTTGAAGGTGCAGCCGGGCGGCGGGTCGATCGGGTTCGGGATCTCGCCGGAGACCGGCACCCGGGCGCGGCCGACATGGGCGAGGTCGGGCACCGCGTCGAGGAGCATCCGCGTGTAGGGGTGGCGCGGCGTCGCGAACAGGTCCCTGGCGGACGCGACCTCCACGAGGCGGCCGAGATACATCACGCCCACCCGGGTCGCCATGTGGCGGACCACGGCGAGGTTGTGGGAGATGAACAGGTAGGTCAGCCCCAGCCGGTCCTGCAGGTCGCGCATCAGGTTGAGGATCTGCGCCTGCACCGAGACGTCGAGCGCCGAGGTCGGCTCGTCGCCCACCAGGAACTCGGCCTGGCTCGCCAGCGCCCGGGCGATCGCCACCCGCTGGCGCTGCCCGCCTGAGAATTCGTGCGGGTATTTTCGGGCGTCGTCGGCGTGGAGACCGACGAGGCCGAGGAGCTCGCCGACCCGGGCACGGATCGCCCCCTCCCCCTGGATCAGGTCGAAGGCCCGGATCGGCTCGGCGATGATCTTCCCCACCCGCCAGCGCGGGTTCATGGACGCGTAGGGGTCCTGGAAGATCATCTGGATGCGGGCGCGCAGGCGCCGCCGCGCCGCGGCCTGGCGCGGGTCAGTCATCGAGACGCCGGTGATCCGCACCTCGCCGGCCGTGGGCGGCAGCAGGCCGACCACCATCCGGGCCACCGTCGACTTGCCGGAGCCGGATTCGCCGACGATCGCGAAGGTCTCGCCCTTCTCGATCGCGAAGCCGACGCGGTCGACCGCCGTGAGGAATTTCCGCGGCTCGCGCTCGATCACCCGGTTGAGCCAGGGCTTCGAGACGTCGAACTGGCGGCGCAGGTCGGTGACTTCGACGTAGGCGCTCACGCTGCGCGCTCCGCTGCATCGTACAGGTGACAGGCCACCCGGCTCGCGTCGACCGGGATCGGCTCGGGCCGCTCGACGCGGCAGCGGGCGAAGACCTTCGGGCAGCGCGGGTTGAAGGCGCAGCCCTTCGGGATGGCGGTGAGCCGCGGCATCGATCCGGGGATCTGGCTCAGCCTTTCGGCCTCCTGCGACAGGGTCGGGATCGCCCCCATCAGGCCGACCGCGTAGGGGTGGTGCGGCTTGGCGATCACCGACGCGACCGGGCCGATCTCGGCCACCCGTCCCGCATACATCACCGCCACCCGGTCGGCGGCCTCGGCGATGACGCCCATGTCGTGGGTCACCAGCATCACCGCGGTGCCGTGCTCGCGGCACAGGCGCTTGAGCAGCGTGATGATCTGGGCCTGGACCGAGACATCGAGGGCAGTCGTCGGCTCGTCCGCGATGATCAGCTCCGGCTCGGCCGCGAGCGCGAGGGCGATCACCACCCGCTGGCGCATGCCGCCGGAGAACTCGTGCGGGTAGCCGTCGATGCGCCGCTCGGGCGCCGGGATGCCGACCTCGGCGAGCAGGTCGATGGCGCGGCTGCGCGCCGCCTTGGCGGACAGGTCGGTGTGGGTGCGCAGGGTCTCGACGATCTGGTCACCGACCCGGAACAGCGGGTCGAGCGAGGTCAGCGGATCCTGGAAGATCATGCCGATGCGCTTGCCGCGCACCCGCCGCATCGCCTCGGGGGAGAGGTTGTCGATGCGCTCGCCCCGCAGGCGGATCTCGCCGCCGGCGATCCGACCGGGGCGGTCGATCAGCCCGATCACCGCCGAGCCGGTCACCGACTTGCCGGCCCCGGACTCGCCGACGACGCCCAGGATCTCGCCGCGGCCGATGTCGAACGAGACCCGATCGATGGCGGTGAGCGGCCCGCGGCGGGTGTCGAAGGCGACCGTCAGGTCGCGCACGGAGAGGATGGTGTCGGTCATGCCTTGGCCGTTCCGGCGTCGGGCCGTCGGACGACCCCTCCCGTCCTTGCGAGCGGAGCGAAGCAATCCAGCGGCGCCGCGCTCACCGAGGTCGCGCTGCCCTGGGTCGCTTCGCTGCGCTCGCGATGACGATGCCCGATCATTGCAGCTTCGGATTGAGCGCGTCGCGCAGCCAATCCCCCAGGAGGTTGATGGCGATGACGAGCCCGGCGAGCGCCAGCCCCGGGAAGGCGACGATCCACCACTCGCCGGAGAACAGGAACCGGTTGCCGGTGCGGATCAGCGTGCCGAGCGACGGCATCGTCTCGGGCAGGCCGGTGCCGAGGAACGACAGGGTCGCCTCCGTGATGATCGCCAGCGCGAGGTTGATCGTCGCGATCACGAAGACCGGGCCGGTGACGTTCGGCAGGACGTGGCGGACCATGATCACCGGGGGCGACAGGCCGATCAGCCGCGCCGCCTGGACGTAGTCCTTGCCCTTCTCGACCATCACGGAGGAGCGCACGGTCCGGGCGTACTGCACCCAGAAGGACAGGCCGATCGACACCACGATCAGCCCGATCAGCGGCCCGACATCGAGCGCGCTGCCGAAGCTCGCCTTGGCGACGCCGTCCACCACCAGGGCGATCAGGATCGCCGGGAAGGTGAGCTGCACGTCGGCGACCCGCATGATCAGCGTGTCGAGGAAGCCGCCCGCGTAGCCGGCGATCAGGCCGAGGGCGATGCCGAGGATGCCGGAGGTCAGCACACCGAGCACGCCGACGATCAGCGACAGGCGCAGGCCGTACAGCACCGCCGAGAGCACGTCCCGGCCCTGGTCGTCGGTGCCGAGATAGAACGGCGCCTGTCCGTCCGCCTGCCAGATCGGCGGCAGGTTGGAGTTGATCAGGTCGAGCTGGGCCGGGTCGTAGGGGTTCTGCGGGGCGATCCACGGGGACGCGAAGGCGAGCCCGACCATCAGCAGCGTGGCGATCAGCGCCGCCACAGCGGTTTTCGAGCGCAGGAAGTTCGCCAGCAGGTCGGAGTCGCGCCAGCGCGCGAGCCGCGAGGGCTTCGCCTCCGGCAACGGGACCGGCGGCGCGTCGCCGGCGTCGAGGTCGTACCCGCTCATCGGCCGCCCCTCACGCCATGTCCAGTCGGGAAGCTCAGGGAGGCACCTGTCGTCTTTGCGAGCGGCGCGAAGCGATCCAGCAGAGCCACGCCGACCGGACGCGCGCTGCCCTGGGTCGCTTCGCTGCGCTCGCGATGACGGGGTGGCCGGGCGGAGGAGTCCGTCATGTCCGACCTCACGCCGTCCGCCCCGCGGGCAGCCGCAGGCGCGGGTCCACCACCGTGTAGAGGATGTCGACCACGAGGTTGATGGTCACGAAGATCAGCGCGACGAGCAGCAGGTACGCGGACATGATCGGGATATCGACGTTCTGCACGGCCTGGACGAAGAGCAGGCCCATGCCGGGCCACTGGAACACCGTCTCGGTGATGATCGAGAAGGCGATGACCGAGCCGAGCTGCAGCCCCGCGATGGTGATCACCGGCACCAGGGTGTTCTTGAGCGCGTGCCGCAGGTGGACGGCGCGGGTGGTGAGCCCCCGCGCCCGGGCGAAGCGGACGTAGTCGGTGCGCAGCACCTCCAGCATCTCGGCGCGGACCAGCCGCATGATCAGCGTCATCTGGAACAGGCCGAGCGTCACCGAGGGCAGGATCAGCGCCTTGAGCCCGGAGGCGGTCAGGAAGCCGGTGGTCCACCAGCCGAGCCGCACCGTGTCGCCGCGCCCGTAGGAGGGCAGCCAGCCCAGCGTCACCGAGAACAGGTAGATCAGCAGGATACCGATCAGGAAGGTCGGCAGGCTGATCCCGATCAGCGAGACCGCCTGGAACAGCCCGGCGAGCCAGGACTCCCGGCGCAGCGCGCAGTACACGCCCATCAGGATTCCCACCACCAGGGCGAAGACCGTCGCGCAGAAGGCGAGTTCCAGCGTCGCCGGCATGCGCTCGGCGAGCAGCTGCGAGACCGGCTGCCGGAACTGGTACGAGATGCCGAACTGGCCCCGCACCACGTTGCCGGCGTAGCGGACGAACTGGACCAGGACCGGGTCGTCGAGGCCGAGATCCGTCCGGATCTGGGCCCGCTCGGCCACGGTGGTGTCGGGCCCGACGATCTGGTTCACGGGGTCGCCCGCGAACCGGAACATCGCGAAGGCGATGAGCCCGACGACCGCGAGGACCGCGGCCGCCTGGATCACCCGGCGCAGCAGGAAGGCGAGCACGCCCCGGCCCCTACTGCGGGTCCTTCGACACCCAGTAGAGCAGCAGCAGGTTGTCGGCGCGCTGCGTCAGGTGGACCTTCTTGGAGACGCCCCAGGCCAGCGCCTGCTGGTGCAGCGGGATGTAGCCCCAGTCGGCGTTGAGGACGTCGAAGCCCTCCTTGATCAGGGCGTCGCGCTTGGTCTTGTCGGTCTCGGATTCGACCTTGTCGGCGATCGCGTCGATCTTCGGGTCGCAGTAGCCGGCGAGGTTCCAGCTGCCCCGGCCCGACTTGTCGCCGGGCTTCCGGCAGCCGACGATCTCGTAGAGGATGTTGTGGCTGTCCAGTGAGGACGGGGTCCAGCCCAGCAGGTAGAACGAGGTGTCGTAGGCAGGCGCCAGCACCTTGGCGAAGTACTTGGCCTTCGGCTGGGCGTTCAGGTTCACCTTGACGTTGATGCGGGCCAGCATCGAGACCACCGCCTGGCAGATCGCCTCGTCGTTGACGTAGCGGTCGTTCGGGCAATCCATGGTCAGCGAGAACCCGTCCGGGTAGCCCGCCTGGGCCATCAGCTCCTTGGCCTTCTTGAGGTCGGTGGCCGGGCGCTTGAACTCGGCGCCGCGGTCGTAGAGGGCCGGGGCGATCATCAGCGCGGAGGGCACCGCCTGCCCGCGCATCACGCGCTTGGCGATCGTGTCCTCGTCGATGGCGAGGTAGAAGGCCTCGCGCACCTTGATGTCCTTGAACGGGTTCTTGCCCTTGACGCTGGAATCCTTCAGCTCGTCCCGGTCCTGGTCCATGCCGAGGAAGATCGTGCGCAGCTCAGGTCCCGCCATCACGGTGGCGGTGCCGCTGGCGTTGACCCGCTGCTGGTCCTGCAGCGGCACCGGGTCGATCCAGTCGACCTCGCCGGAGAGGAGCGCGGCGACGCGGGTCGCCGGGTTGGCGATGGTGGTCAGCACCGCCTCGTCGAGGTTCGACTCGACCTTGCCCCAGTAGCCGTCGAATTTCTTGAAGACGGTCTTCACGCCGGGCTGGTGCTCGGTGATCACGAACGGGCCGGTCCCGTTCTCGTGCAGCGTGGCGTAGCTCGGGCTGGTGGCGCTGGGCGGCGTCGGCTGCACGACGCCGTTCTTCTCGGACCACGCCTTCGACATGATCACCCAGGTCGGGAACTGGGCGATGGCGATCGGGTTCGGCTTCTTCAGCACCATGTCGACGGTGAAGTCGTCGACCTTCACGAACTCGGCGTCGGCGGGCACGTTGGTGGTGAAGTTCGAGCCCGGGGCGCGGACGCGCTGGGCGGAGAAGATCACGTCGTCGGCGGTGAACGGCGAGCCGTCGTGAAACTTCACGTTCTTGCGCAGGTGGAAGCGCCAGCGGGTCGGCTCGGGCGTCTCCCAGGATTCGGCGAGGCCGGGGGCGAATTTCAGGTTCTTGTCGAGGGTGACGAGGGACTCGTAGGCCGCCTGCTGCATCCCTTCCGTGAAGCTCTCCTTGAGGGAGTACGGGTCGAGGGATTTCAGGTCACCCTGGAAGGCGAAGCGGAAGACGTTGGCGGCCTGCGCGGGCAGCGCGGCGAACGCGAACGTCGCGACCGTGCTCGCGGCCACGCCGCGGGCGAGGGTCTTCAGGGCTGAGCGGGACAAGCGGATCTCCGAGACCGTGAATGCGCCACCGGCCGGCTGCCCCGGCGGTGTCCACCGCGGCGTCAGCAAGCATCGGACCATCTGTATACAAGACGAGGGCCGAGCCTGTCGCGGGGGCGCGACATCTCGTGTCTTCCGAAGCGCGTTCCGAAGCGCGTTTTCCCCGCTTCATCCCCGTTACAGAATCGCGGCTTAGACGCGCCCCGTCTTGGCGAGCGCACCGAAGCCATCCAGGGCGGCGCCGCGCGACGGCGCGCTGCCCTGGGTCACGTCGCTCCGCTCGTGATGACGGAGCGGGCGGCATCCAGCGAAGACGTCGACCGGACGCCGCAACGCGCGGCCGGCGCCGGCCTACTCGGCCGCCACCCGCGCCGGCTCGTGCCGCGTCTCGGCCTCCGCCGCCTCGCCCTCCGCCACCGCCTTGCGCCGGAACAGGCGCATGACGACGACGAAGAAGACCGGCACGAAGAACACCGCCAGCACGGTCGCGGTGATCATGCCGCCCATCACGCCGGTGCCGATCGCCTGCTGGCTCTTCGAGGCGGCGCCGGTGGCGATGGCCAGCGGCACCACGCCGAAGATGAAGGCGAGCGAGGTCATCACGATCGGCCGGAACCGGAGCGTCGCCGCCTCGACCGCGGCCCGCACCACGGAGGTGCCGGGCTTCCAGAGGTCCTTGGCGAACTCCACGATCAGGATCGCGTTCTTGGCCGAGAGGCCGATGATCGTGATCAGCCCGATCTTGAAGTACACGTCGTTGGGCATGCCGCGCAGGTACACGGCCGCCACCGCGCCGATGACGCCGAGCGGGATCACCAGCATCACCGAGACCGGGATCGCCCAGCTCTCGTAGAGCGCGGCGAGGCACAGGAACACGATCAGCACCGACAGGGCGAGCAGCAGGCTCGCCTGGCTGCCCGCCTGCTTCTCCTGGTAGGACTGACCCGTCCAGGCGTAGCCGAAGCCCTTCGGCAGCTGCAGCATCAGCCGCTCCATCTCGGCGATGGCGTCGCCCGACGTGTAGCCGGGGTTCGGCTCGCCGGTGAAGCGCACCGACTGGTAGCCGTTGAAGCCGACGATCTGGCTCGGCCCCATGCTCCATTTCAGCTCCGCGAAGGACGACATCGGCACCATCGTGTTGGTGGCGTTCTTCACCGCGTAGTTGAGGATGTCCGACGCGTTCATGCGCTGGAGCTGCTCGGCCTGCACGTAGACCCGCTGCATCTTGCCCCGGTTGGGGAAGTCGTTCGGGTAGACCGAGCCGAGGTTGAGCTGGATCGTGTTGTTGATGTCCTCGAACTTCACGCCGAGCGCGGCCGCCTTCTCGCGGTCGATCACCAGCTCCGCCTGCGGGGTCGGCGGCAGGCCCTCGATCTTCACCTTCTGGAGAACCGGGCTCTGCGAGGCCAGCTTCAGGAGCTGTTCCTGGGCCGACAGCAGGGCCGCGTAGCCGCGGTTGGCCCGGTCCTGCAGGCGGAACGAGAAGCCCGCCGCGTTGCCGAGGTTGTCGACCGGCGGCGGCTCCTGCGCGTCCACCGTGGCGTCGCGGTACGTGGCGAGGGCCGCGTTGGTGCCGGCCACGAGCGCGGCGGCCGAGTTCTTGGCGTCGCGCTCGGACCAGGGCTTCAGGGTCACGAAGGCCTGGCTGGTGCTCGGGGCCTGCCCCGAGAACGAGAAGCCGTTCAGCATCGTCACGGTGGCGACGCCGGGCTGCGCCAGCAGGTGCTCCTCGACCTTGCGCACCGCCTCCTGGGTACGGTTGTAGGAGGCGCCCGGGGGCGTCTGGATGTCGACCGTGAAGAAGCCCTGGTCCTCCACCGGCAGGAAGCCCTCCGGCAGGTTGACGAAGGCGTAGGCCGTGCCCGCCACCAGCGCGACGTAGACCAGCATCACCCGGCCGGACTTCCGGATGAACGCCGCGGTACCGCGGCCGTAGCGGGCGGTCTCGCGATCGACGAAGCGGTTGAACATCCCGAACACGCCGCCCTTGGCGTGGCCGTGCCCCTTCTCGATCGGCTTCAGGAAGGTCGCGCAGAGCGCCGGCGTCAGCGACAGGGCGAGCAGCGCCGAGAAGGCGATGGAGGTCACCATCGCGATCGAGAACTGCCGGTAGATGATGCCCACCGAGCCGGGGAAGAACGCCATCGGGATGAACACGGCGATCAGCACCAGGGTGATGCCGATGATCGCGCCGGTGATCTGCCCCATGGCCTTCTTGGTGGCCTCCTTGGGGGGCAGCCCCTCCTCGTTCATGATCCGCTCGACGTTCTCCACCACCACGATGGCGTCGTCGACCAGGATGCCGATGGCCAGCACCATGCCGAACATGGTGAGCACGTTCACCGAGAAGCCCGAGATCCACATCACCGTGACCGTGCCCATGAGGGCGATCGGCACCACGATGGTGGGGATCAGGGTGTAGCGGATGTTCTGCAGGAACAGGAACATCACGAGGAAGACCAGCACCACCGCCTCGACCAGCGTGTGCAGCACCTTCTCGATGGAGGCCTCCACCGCCGGGGTGATGTCGTAGGGGATGTCCCACTTCAGGTCCGGCGGGAAGAACTGGGACAGCTCCACCATCTTGGCGCGGATCGCCTTGGCGGTCTCGAGCGCGTTGCCGTCCGGGGCGAGCGTCACCGAGATGCCGGCGGCCGGGCCGCCGTTGAGGCGCGTGGAGAACTGGTAGGCGTCGCCGCCGAGCTCGATCCGGGCGACGTCGCGCAGGCGCACGTTCGAGCCGTCGGGATTGGCCCGCAGCACGATGGCGCCGAACTCCTCGATCGTGCCGAGCTGGCCCTTCACGATGATCGGCACGGTGAGCGCCTGCCGGGTCGGGCTCGGCTGCGCGCCGACCGAGCCGGAGGCGACCTGGACGTTCTGGTTGCGGATCGCGTCGGTGACGTCCGAGGCGCTGAGCGAGAGGCCGCGCAGCTTGTCGGGATCCACCCAGACGCGCAGCGACCGCTCCGTCGAGTAGAGCGTCGCGCGGCCGACGCCGGGGATGCGGCGGATCTCGTTGATGACGTTGCGGATCAGGAAGTCGCCGAGGCCGACCTCGTCCATCGACCCGTCCTTGGAGACCAGGGTGATGATGTTGAGGGTCGCGGCCGAGGCCTCCTCCACGAGGATGCCCTGCTGGCGCACCTCGGCCGGGAGGCGCGCCTCCACGCGCTTCAGCCGGTTCTGCACCTCGACCGAGGCGAGCGACGGGTCGGTGCCGGGCTGGAAGGTGGCGGTGATGTTGACCGAGCCGAACGAGTCGGTGGTCGACTCGAAGCTCATGATGTTGGCGGCGCCGTTCAGCTCATCCTCGATGAGCCGGGTGGTGCCGATGTAGAGGCTCTCCACGGAGGCGCCCGGATAGGCCGTGGACAGGGCGATGGAGGGCGGGGCGATCACCGGGTACTGCGCCACCGGCAGGTTCGGGATGGCGAGCGCGCCGCCGAGGCAGATGAACAGCGCCACCACCCAGGCGAAGACCGGGCGGTCGATGAAGAAGCGTGCCATGATCGGGCTCTCCCGGACTCAGTGGCGCTGCTGGACGGCGGCGGCCCGCGGGGTGACCTCCGCCTTGTCGCCCGGCACGTCGGGCGCCTCGTCGGTGTCGTGCTTCGGTCCGGTCTCGCCGTGGACCGGGGTCTGGTCGAGGGGCTTCACCTTGGCGCCGACGGTGATCTTCTGGAAGCCGTCGATGATGACGCGCTCGCCGGCCTTGAGGCCCGAGCGGATCAGCCAGTTCTGCCCGACCACCGGCCCGACCTCGACGGGCTGGCGCATCACGGTCTCGTCGGCACGCACGATCCAGACCTCGGCGCGGCCGTCGTCGGTGCGCTGGATCGCCTGCTGCGGCACCGCGATCGCGTCGGAATCGATGCCCTGCTTGATCCGCGCCCGCACGTACATGCCGGGGAACAGCTCGTCGTGCGGGTTCGGGAACTGCACCCGCAGCGTCACCTGGCCGGTGCTCGGGTCGGCGGTGACGTCCGAGAACAGCAGCCGGCCCGCCAGCGGGTAGAGGGAGCCGTCATCCATGATCAGGTGGACGTTGGCGGTGTTGTCCTCCAGGCGCGCCAGCTCGCCGCTCGCGAGGTCCCGGCGCAGGCGGTTCAGCTCGCCGACCGACTGGGTGATGTCGACGTAGATCGGGTCGAGCTGCTGGATCGTGGCGAGCGCCCCCGTGGAGCCCGGCTCGATCAGCGTGCCCTCGGTGAGCAGCGCCCGGCCGATGCGGCCGGTGATCGGCGCGCGCACGTCGGTCCAGCCGAGGTTGAGCTGCGCGCGGTCGCGGGTCGCCTTGGCGCCGGCCACCTCGGCCTCCGCCTGCTTCTTGGCCGCGAAGGCGGCGTCGTACTGCGCCTGGCTCGCGGTGGCGCGGGAGAGCAGCTGCTCGAGCCGGTCGGCCTGCTGGCGGGCGAGCACCAGGGCGGCCTCCTGGCGGGCGAGGGCCGCCTCGGCGCTGGCGAGCTCGACCTCGTAGGGCGCCGGGTCGATCTTGTAGAGGATGTCGCCCTCCTTGACCTGGCTGCCCTGCTCGAAGAGCCGCTTGACCACGAGCCCGGAGACCCGGGAGCGGACCTCGGCGATGCGCATCGGCGCGACGCGGCCCGGCAGGTCGCGCAGGTAGGGGATCGCCTGGGGCTCGACCTTGACGAACCCGACCTCCGGCACCGGCGGGGTCGGCGCGGCGACCTGCTTCGGGTTGCAGGCGGCGACACCCAGCAGGAGCAGGGCCGCGGGCAGGAGGGCGGTCGCGCGGGCCGAGGCGCGGAACGACGACGGGATTCTGGCGGACAAAGTGCGGGTCACGATTACCGACGCTCCTGAAAGCATGCGTCTGCTGAGGCTGGCGCGGAGCGTGGGCCCGCGCATCGTCGAGTCAGATCCCGGGACCGGTCACGAGGCCGGTCGGGCGAAGATCAGGACGGGCGCGCCATCATGCCGGCCGCGAGACCGGCGCGCGCGTCAGGCCCGGCGTGGAGGCCGGTGCGGCGAACCGTCCGGCGCGGAGGCCGGTACGCTGTCGGACCTGTAGTCGAACGATGCGTTGACAGTGTGACGGGGGCGCGGCGCGTCGACCGGCGGGCGCGGCAGCCCCAGTTCGGTGAGGATCTCGCTGTCGGCGGCGCAGAGATCGGTGCGGCCGAAGACCGAACGCTTGGCCTCGGACCGCTTGGCCTCGGGCTGCGCGTCCGGCGTGCCGGACAGGATCGTCAGGCGCGGGCTCGCGATGGCGCAGGCCGGGCCCTCCGGGCGCGCGGCCTCGGCCCGCGCGGGCGCGGCCACCAGCGCGGCCGTCGCGAGTACGAGCAGCGCCAGCGCGGCGAGGCCCCGGGCGAGGCGGTCCGGCAGGCCCGCGGCGCGGCGGGTCAGGAGAGCGGCGGATCGGATCACGAGTCTGAGATAAGCACGGCTGTCGCCGCGCGCAATCACCCACGGCGTCGCGCCACCCGCCCAGTGTTGCGCGCAGCACACAGCTGCGCCCGGAAGTGGCCATACTGGCGGGCCGGCCTCAACCTTGCCGTGAAGTCCGGGCCGGCTCTCCCCATGCGCGCAGGGGTTCCGCGCGGGCCCGGCCGAGATCTGCGAAGACCCGCCGAGATCCGCGAAGAACCGCGTCGCGACGAACGGAGGACGGAAGACCATGGCGAGACGGATCGCGCTACTCGGGCTCGCGGGCCTGCTGCTCGGGAGCGCCCCGGCGGCGGCCGCCAACCCGCTGGACAGGGGTCCGATCGCGGACTTCCTCAACATCTTCCGCAGCCAGGCGATCCCGCGCGAGACGGTGGCGTGGACCGGCAAGGAGAAGCCCGGCACCATCGTGGTCTCGACCCGCCAGCGCCGGCTCTACTACGTGCTCGGCGGCGGCGCGGCGGTCCGCTACGGCGTGGGCGTCGGGCGGCAGGGCTTCTCGTGGTCCGGCACCAAGACCGTCACCATGAAGAAGGAGTGGCCGGACTGGCGCCCGCCGCAGCAGATGCTGGCCCGCCGCCCCGACCTGCCGCGGTACATGGCCGGCGGCCAGGACAACCCGCTGGGCGCCCGCGCCCTCTATCTCGGCTCGTCGCTCTACCGCATCCACGGCTCGAACGAGCCCGAGACGATGGGCGCGGCGGTCTCGTCCGGCTGCATCCGCATGACCAACAAGGACGTGACCGACCTCTACGACCGGGTCCGCGTCGGCACCAAGGTCATCGTGCGCGACTGACCGGGCGGGCGGCCGCGACGGCCGCCCCCCTCCGGCCGCCCCCTCCTCCCGCGCCGCGGAGCCGCAGCCGGTGGCGTGCGCCCGCCCGCGTCGACAGGCGCGGCGGGCCGGTGTTAGGAGCCGCGCCGTCGGGCAGAGCCGGATCGCCCGACCGCCACGAGGGACAGCATGAACGAGCGCATCATCCTGCGGGCCGGCGAGGCCCTGGTCGCGGGCGGGCCGCCCAACACCGCCTCCGAGCCCGAGGTCATCATCGGCGAGCTCGACGGGCCGGTCGGCACCGCCCTGGCCACGCTGACCGGCGATCAGGTCGTCGGCCACAGCCGCGTCTTCGCCCTGCTCAACACCGACATCATGGTCCGCCCGGTCACCCTGTGCGTGTCCAAGGTCAGTGTCACCGAGAGCAAGTACACCTCGATCCTGATGGGCACCGTCCAGTTCGCCATCGCCAACGGCGTGCTGGACGCCGTGCGCGCCGGCTACATCCCCAAGCACAAGGCCAACGACCTCGGCATCATCTGCTCGGTCTGGCTCAGCCCCGGCGTCATCGAGGCCCAGCACGTCGACCACAAGGCGCTGTTCGACATCCAGCGCCGGGGCATGACCGAGGCGATCCGCAAGGCCATGACCAACGAGCCCTCGATCGACTGGCTCCTCGAGAACCAGGACAAGATCACCCACAAGTACTACCAGATGGGCCTCGACGGAAAAATCTGAGCGCCCGGTCAGCGGCGGGCGGGGCGCGCACGATCCCGCGGGCGGCCACGGCCAAGCCTGTCGCGATCCGGTGCCTTCGGGTAGGATGGCGGCATGAGCAGACGCGCCGATTCCCGTCCGTTCCGCCGCCTCGCGGCCGGCCTCGTGCTCGGGGCCTGCTGGCTCCCGGCCGGTCCCGCCGCCGCCCAGGCGCTGTTCTGGCCGTCCATCGGCTTCGCGCCGCTGCCCTCCTTCGCGTGGCCGCAGATGCCCGAGGACGCGTACGGCCGCTGGACCGGCTCCTACGCCCGCCTGTCGACCGGCTACGCGGTCAGCACGTCCCGGCATCTCGGCAGCTATTCGGGACCGACCATCGGGTTCGAGGGCGGCCGGATGTGGCAGGAGGGCCCGATCCTCTACGGCATCAGCGGCGGGTTCGACTATCTCGCCGGCCTCGGCGGCAACCTCACGCCGGGCTACGGGCGGCTCGCCTATTCCAACGACTTCGCCGGATCCCTGGAGGTGAAGGTCGGCACCCTCGTCGCGCCGGACGTGCTGGTCTACGCCAAGACCGGCGCCCTGGCCCTGCACCAGACGCTGCGCGTCGGGCCGACCCCGGGGTCGCTGCCGTTCGCGCGCCAGGACATCGCGGTCCGGCCGGTGGCCGGCGTGGGCGTCGAGTGGGCGGTCACGGACCGCCTGTCGCTGGCGGTCGAGGCGGGCGTGGTCGGCGGCGGGATCCGCTGAGGCGCGCCCCCGCCGGCCTCGCCGAGCGGTGCCGTCCGGGGCGCGGCCGCCTATTTCGGCACGAACGCCCAGTAGTCGAGGTCGAGGATCACCGCCGGGTCGTAGCCGTCGCCGGCGCGGTCCGGGAAGGCGCCGCAGGGCTGGTTCTTGGTGGCGACCGTCCGCAGGCGCAGGAGCCCGACATCGTCGCGGCCGACATCGGCGGTCGCCAGCACCTCGCTCCAGGCATAGACCGTGTCGCCGGCGAAGAGCGGCGCCACGTGGCGGCCGGCGTTGATGCCCGCGAGGGCGAAGGCGTTGCCGAGCCCGTTGAAGCTCAGCGCCCGCGCCAGCGAGATCACGTGGCCGCCGTAGATCAGGCGCCGGCCGAAGCGGGTGTCCTTGGCGGCCAGCCCGTCGAAATGCACCTTGGCGGTGTTCTGGAACAGGCGCGTGGCGATCTGGTGCTCGGCCTCCTCGACGGTCATGCCGTCGACGTGGTCGATCTTCTCACCCACCGTGTAATCCGCGAAGCGGTGCGGGCTGCCGGCGAGGTCGGTATCGTAGGCGGCGGCCGAGAGCTTCGGCAGCGCGCCCGCGAGGTCCTGCGGGTCGACCACCTTGGCGAGGCTCGGCACGTGCTCCTCGGCGATCGCCGCCTCGGGGTCGCGCTTGCGCACGAGCACCCAGCGGCAATAGCTCAGCACGGTCTCGCCGCGCTCGTCGGAGCCCACCGAGCGGACGTAGACCACGCCGGTCTGCCGGTTCGAGCTCTCCTTGAGGCCGATCACCTCCGACACGGTGGAGAGCGTCTCGCCCGGGTAGACCGGCCGCCGGAACCCGCCCTCGGCGTAGCCGAGATTGGCCAGCGCGTTGAGGGAGACGTCCGGGACGGTCTTGCCGAACACCATGTGGAAGGTGAGCAGGTCGTCGAGCGGGCTCTTCGGGTAGCCGATGGCCCGGGCGAAGGCGTCCGACGACTGCACGGCGAAGCGCGGCCCGTAGAGGCCCGTGTACAGCGCCACGTCGCCCACCGTCACGGTGCGCGGGGTGGCGTGGCGGATGGTCTCGCCGAGGCGGAAATCCTCGAAGAAGCGGCCAGGATTCGTCTTCACGGGCGTTCGACCCTACTGCGTGTAAACGTAAGCTGCGGGCACGGCGTATTCATGCAGCAGACGGCTGATGAACAGCAGCAGCAAGATGAGGATGATCGGCGAGATGTCGACGCCCCCGAGATTGGGCAGCAGGTTGCGGATCGGCCGCAGCACCGGCTCGGTCAGCCGGTAGAGCACCTCGCCGATCTGCGCGACGATCGGGTTGCGCACGTTCACCACGTTGAACGCGACGAGCCAGCTGAGAACCGCGCTTGCGATGAGGACGTAGATGAAAAGCTGGACGACCGTGTCGAAGAGCCAGATCAGGGCGTTCATGCGGGTCCGCGCGTATCCTTCGGGCCGCCCGCACCCCAGCGCCGGAGCGGCGCGCGGCGGGCGACGTTGAAACAGGGAATTGACAGGCTGAGCCGCCCGCGCCTACAAGGCCGGCGCCTCGACGGGGCTGTAGCTCAGATGGGAGAGCGCCGCAATCGCACTGCGGAGGTCAGGGGTTCGAATCCCCTCAGCTCCACCAGGCTTTCCTGGTGACAAGACAGCGTCCCGGTTCCGCAGCGATAGCGCTGGCGCGGCCGGGACTTAGCGCCGGTCCGCGGAGATCTCTTCCCGCCCCGCGCCACCTGCCCGATCCCACATCCCGACCCGTGACCGCGCCCCGCCCCAGATCTTGGTCCGGGCTGCCCGGGGATCCCCCGCCGCGAGCCGAGGCCGCGTCCGGGCCGGCGGCGAGCCTGCAACCATCGCGGCGCGGCAGGGTTCGGTCCCGATCGGAGACGGAGGAGGTCGCGTGGCGTCCTGGATCGAACAGGCAGTCTGGTGGCAGGTCTTTCCCCTCGGCTTCGTCGGAGCCCCCGACGAAGCCGATCCGGCCGCACCGGTCACGCACCGCCTCGCCCACCTGCACGGCTGGCTCGACTACGCGGTCGAGCTCGGCGCGTCCGGGCTGGCGCTCGGGCCGATCTTCGCGGCCTCCACGCACGGCTACGACACGATCGACCATTTCCGCATCGACCCGCGCCTCGGCGACGAGGCCGATTTCGACGCCCTGGTCGCGGCGGCCCGGGCCCGCGGCCTCCGCGTCCTGCTCGACGGCGTGTTCAACCATGTCGGGCGGGCGCACCCGGCCTTCCAGGACGTCCTGCGGCACGGGCCCGAATCCGAGCGGGCCGGCTGGTTCCGGCTGTCCTGGCCGCGGGGCTCCGGCCCGGGCATCGAGCCGGACTACGCCTGCTTCGAGGGACACCGGCAGCTCGTCACGCTCAACCACGACGACCCGCGCGTCGCTGACCACGTCGCCGCCGTCATGGGCCACTGGCTCGCCCGGGGCGCCGACGGCTGGCGGCTGGACGCGGCCTACGCGGTGCCGCCGCGCTTCTGGGCGCGCGTGCTGCGGCAGGTCCGCCTCGCGCATCCGGAGGCCTACATCGTCGGCGAGGTGATCCACGGCGACTACGCCCGCATCGTGCAGGACACCGGCATGGATTCGGTGACCCAGTACGAGCTCTGGAAGGCGATCTGGAGCGCCCTCAACGATCGCAACCTGTTCGAGCTGGCCCACGCCCTGGACCGGCACAACGGCCTTCTCGACAGGTTCGCGCCCCTGACCTTCGTGGGCAACCACGACGTGACGCGCATCGCGAGCCGGCTCACCGACGAGCGGCACCTGCCGCACGCGCTGGCGATCCTGCTGACCTGCGGCGGGACGCCCTCGATCTATGCCGGCGACGAGCAGGCCTTCCGCGGCGTGAAGGAGGAGCGGGTCGGCGGCGACGACGCTATCCGGCCGGCCTTCCCGCCGACGCCCGCGGATCTCGCTCCCTACGGCTGGCCGATCTACCGGCTGCACCGGGACCTGATCGCCCTCCGGCGGCGCCACGCCGGACTCCACCGCGCGCGGGCGCGGGCGCTGCACCTCGCCAACGCGCAGATCGTGCTCGCGCTGGGCGACGGGAGCGCGCGGGTGCTGACGGCCCTGAACCTCGCCGACGCGGACGCGACGCTGCCGGTGCCGGAAGCCCGGGCGATCGAGGCCGGCACCGGCGATCTCGCCGAGGCCGGCAGCACCGGCGCCCGCGTGACCCTTCCGGCCCACGGCTGGGCCGTCCTGACCGTGTGACCGCCGCGCCTCGGCCGGAAAGGGGCCGGAAAGAGGCCGACCGCCCGCTCTCCCTAGCCGGTGCGGCGGGCCGTCCAGCGCCCCGCGCAGGCACCGAGCCCGGACAGCGTCCAGCGGCCGGTCCCGGCGGACCCGCGCAGGCGGCCCGTGACCGAGACGCTGGCCAGCCCCTTGCGGATCGTGCCGGTGATCCGGCCGTCCGGCCCTGCCCGGCCGGAGGCGTCGACGCCGTTGCCGCCGACGTCGTCCACGGTCCCGTCCCGGATCACGATGGGATAGCTGTAGGGCCCCGTGCAGCTCCCGCTCTCCGCGGTGGCGATGACCGACCATGACCCGTCGAACCGGTTGGCCGCGGAGGCTCCCGTCGCGGCGCAGACGGTCGTGCAGGCGGTCAGGATCAGGGCGGGCGCGAGCCGTGCGGCGCGAAGTCGGGTCATCGTCTCCTCAGTGATGGTCTCGGATCTCGGATGGGATTCCTCCGTGCCGGGGGGATCCGTCGCGCGGCACGGCGCGCGGGCGGACCGTCAGTCGGTGCGGTCGCACGACGGAGCGTCGGGAGCCGGAGCACGGGGTGAAAGGGCAACGGGCCGGACGCGCGCCCGGAGCGGCGCGGGCGCCCGGCCTCGCGGCCGTGCCGGACAAGAGGGCCATCCGCCCGGCACAACCTCGGGAAAGGGGCGCGGAACCCGGCGGCGCCCGACGGCGCACGGCGCGTTCCACGACCGCGATATGGGGCCTAACACATTCGTGGGAATGAGATATTTTTACCAGTACGCCGTGTTTCTCACCGGCTCCGCGGGATGCCACGCGCCGACATGTCTCAGCGGGCCATCCCGGCAGACACGCCGTTCCGCGACAGGCCGGTCGGCCCGGCGCGGCCGCCCGCGGGGCGGCTGCGCAGGAACGTGTCGAGCCATGCGGGCATCCCGGTTCCAGGCCGGAACGCCGCCCGGCGCTCCCAGGCCTTCAGGAGGGTGAGCCGGACGAGGTCGTCCCCCTGGACATCGCCCGCGATGGCGTCGCGGGTCAGCATCAGCGCGCGGCGGCGCAGGTCCGGCACGGCGTCGACCAGCGCCGCCCCGAAGCCGACCGGGACCTGCCCCTCGGCCTCCGCGGCGTCCGCGGCCTCCGACAGGCGGTCGAGCAGGCGTCTTAGACGCGAATTTTCCTCAAGTTCTGCAACTTCTGGAAAATTCTCGCGCCGACTCGTACATGATGTCGCACCCGGGGCGGAGATCACGTCCCCGTGTTCCGCGGTCCCCCGCACTAGTCGGTCAATATCCTGCACGGTCGGCATGGCCACGTCTTCTGGGAAGGGGGGCCGAGAGCGCGCGGGAACGGCGTCGCGGCGTTGCGAGCATTTATCTTTGGCTCAAAACGCCCGCGTCAATGGTGCGCGTATACCAGGAAAATAACTTAGATGAGGGAACCGGCTTGTGCGCAACCCGTTTGTGCCCCGCTGCCGACAGGGCAGTGACCGCGTGAAGGGGTGCAGAAGCTGTGACGGCGGGCGTCGACAGGCATGAGCTCCGGCAGATCATCGCCGGCCTGAGCGAGGGCGTGATCCTGGTCGAGCCCGACCAGACCATCGCCTACGCCAACGCGGCCGCCCTGGCGATGCACGGTGCCGAGAGCCTCGACGAGCTCGGCCCAACCGTCGACGCCTATCGCGACCGCTTCTGCCTCCGATACCGCAACCATATCACGCCCAACCAGTACCCGATCGAGCGCGTGATCGCCGGCGAGACCTTCCACGACGTGGTGGTCGAGGTGCGGCGGGCCGACAAGCCCGACATGGACTTCGTGCACTCGCTGCGCAGCCTCGTGGCCACGGACCGCGACGGCAACCCGAGCTGCCTCGCGCTGATCCTGAAGGACGTCTCCGACCAGTTCGAGGCCGAGGAACGGTTCGAGCGCACCTTCAACGCCAACCCGGCCCCGGCCGTGATCACGCGGCTGTCCGACCTGCGCCACGTCAAGGTCAATCACGGCTTCCTGGAGATGACCGGCCACACCCGCGACGCCGTCATCGGCCGCAGCGTCTACGAGGTCGACGTCCTGGCCGGCGCGCGCAACCGCGACCTCGCCGTCGCGCGGCTCAACGCGGGCGGCACGATCCCGCAGATGGAGGCCTGCCTCGACCTGCCCGACGGCGGGAGCCGCTTCGTGATCGTCGCCGGGCAGCCGATCGAGATGGGCGACGAGCCCTGCATGCTGTTCACCTTCGCGGACCTGGAACTGCGCCGGAAGGCCGAGGCCGCCCTGCGCCAGAGCGAGGAGCGCTTCGCCAAGGCGTTCCGGATGACGCCGATCCCGACCGTGCTGGTGCGGGCCGAGGACGGCCAAGTCACGGGCGTGAACGAGGCGTTCAGCCGGGTCTTCGGCCTGGGCGGGGACCGCGTCGTCGGCCGCTCGCTGGAGGAGGCCGGCCTGTGGGTCGCCGAGAAGCAGCGCCTGCAGGTCGAGGCCGCCCTGGAGCGGCAGGGCTACGTGCTGGGTCTCGAGGTGTGCCTGCGCCACGAGAGCGGCGCGAACCTCGACTGCCTGGTCTCGGCCGAGCGGGTCGAGATCAACGAGACGGCCTTCGTTCTGCTGGTGCTGCAGGACATCACCGCGCGCAAGCACTCGGAGCGGGAGCTGTTCGACGCGATCGAGACGGTGATGGCCGACACGTCGTGGTTCAGCCGCGGGCTGATCGAGAAGCTGGCGAACCTGCGCCGGCCGGCCCGGGAGGGCGGCGACGCGGCGGCGCCGAGCCTGACCGTTCGCGAGCGCCAGATCCTCAACCTGATCTGCGCGGGGCTCGGCGACGACGCGATCGCGCGCAAGCTCGGGCTGTCGCGCAACACGGTGCGCAATCACGGCGCCGCCCTGTACCGCAAGATCGGCATCCACAAGCGCAGCGAGGCAGTCGTTTGGGGGCGCGAGAACGGCTTTCCCCTGAACATCTCTGACGGATGAATACCGCCATACTGGTACAACTAAACCATTGATCCGGCGCGCCCGGCGTACATCTTCCGCTCGGCAAGGGTTTTCTCACGCATGACGAGGCGCCCATGACCGAAGACAGGAAGACACCGTCCGCCGAGCACCTCAAGGGCTCGGTGAAGGAGGCCATCGGCAAGCTGACCGGCGATGCCCGGACGGAGACCGAGGGCCGGCGCCAGAAGCGCGACGCGCCCGGATCGAAGGCCGGCTCCGGGCCCGCGGGCTCCGGCCCGCGCTGACGGACGTCACCCGGCGCCTCACGGTGAGGCGCCCCCACCACGAGCGCGATCGCGGAGGCGGTCGCCGACGCGACGACGAAGGAGAACGACATGGTCGATACCAATCGGATCACGGGCGCGGCCCGGGAACTCGGCGGCAAGGTGCAGGGCGCGTTCGGCGACCTGACCGGCTCGCGGCGGGACTCGGTCGAGGGCCGCGCCCGCGAGGCCGCCGGACAGGCCGAGACCCTCTACGGCCAGGCCAAGGACACCGTGCGCGACGCGGCCGACCACGTGGCCGACGCGGCCCGCGACTTCGGTGGTCGGGTTCGCGACGCCGTCGACGATCTCGGGGCCGACGACGTCGAGGCCCGCGCCCGCCGCGCCCAGGGCGCCGCGCAGGACCAGTACGCCCGCGCCGAGCGCGGCGTCCGCCACGCCGCCGAGGAGGCGTACGACTACGCCGAGGACGCCTACGCGCGCGGCAGCCACGCCCTGCGCCGCGGCACCCGCGAGGTCGGCCAGCAGGTCGCCGAGTACCCGCTCGCCGCCCTGCTCATCGCCGGCATCGCGGGCTTCGGCCTCGGCCTGCTCGTCAGCGCCCGCCGCGACTGAGCCGCGTCCCGGCCGCCCCTGGGCCGTCCGGGCCGGCGGCCCCACGAATTTCAGCGATCCACCACCGGAGTGACAGCGTGACCACCATCCAGACCGTTGCAACGCCCCTCGCGCCGGACGCGCACGCCGACACGCGCGCCGTCCTGCTCAACCAAGTCTCCTGGGGCGCCATCTTCGCCGGCGCCGTGACCGCGCTGGTCACCCAGGTGATCATCAACCTCGTCGGCGTCGGCGTCGGGCTGGCCTCGGTCGGCACGACCGCCGCCGACAATCCCTCCGCCTCCACCGTCTCGATGGGTGCGGGCGCGTGGTTCGTCGCCTCGGGCCTCGTCGCCTCGCTGGCCGGCGGCCTCATTGCCGGGCGGCTCTCGGGCAAGGCCCTTCCGGGTGCGGCCGCCCTGCACGGGCTGGTCTCCTGGGCGGTCACCACCCTGGTGGTGCTGTACATGCTGACCTCGGCCGCCAGCGGCCTGGTCGGCGGCACGCTCGGCACCGTCTCGAGCGCGCTCGGCGGCGCCGGCAACCTCGTCGGCGGCACGGTGCAGACCGCCGCCCAGGCGGCGGCGCCGTCGCTGTCGAAGATCTCGAACCCGCTCGACGGCATCGAGGACAAGGTCCGCCAGCAGGCCGCCGGCCAGGACCCGCAGGCCGCCAAGGACGCGGCCGTGGCGGCGGTGAAGGCGGTCCTGACCGGTGACCCGGCCCAGAAGGAGCAGGCCAAGACCCGCGCCGCCGACGCCCTGGCCAAGGCGCAGGGCATCACGCCGGATCAGGCCAAGGCGCAGATCGACGACTACCAGAAGCAGTACGAGCAGGCGGTGGCCAGCGCCAAGCAGAAGGCCGAGGCCGCTGCCGTGACGGCGAAGTCGGCGGCCACGCAGGGCGCGTTCTACGCCGCGCTGGCGCTGATCCTGGGTGCGCTGGCGGCGTATGTCGGCGGCCGGATGGGCGCGCCCAAGCCCGCGACCCTGCTCGGCGCCTACGAGACCCGGCGCGTCTGACACCTCCCTCTGACACCTTCACCGGCCCCCGCGTCGATCGCGGGGGCCACCACCGGCCGGGGAGACCGGCCTCACCAGCGAAGCAGGAGCACACGCGATGAGCAGCACGACCGACAAGATCAAGGGCCTGGCCAACGAGGCGGTGGGCAACGTCAAGCAGGCGGCCGGCAAGGCGACGGGCAACGACAAGCTGGTGGCCGAGGGCAAGGCGCAGGAGCTGAAGGGCGAGGCGCAGAAGACCGTCGGCGACGTCAAGGACGGCGCCAAGTCCGTCGCCGACAAGATCACCGGCAAGCACTGATCCGTCCCGCGGCGCCGGCTCCCCGGCGCCGCCGCCCCCGCCGAGGCGGGGCTCCATTCCCCGACACCAGGAGAGCTGCATGAACCGCGACCAGATCCGCGGCGCGTCCCGCCACCTCAAGGGCCGCGCCCAGACCGCCCTGGGCGGCCTGACCGGTGACCCGGCCCGCCAAGTGCGCGGCGCCGTCAATCAGGTGGCCGGCGGCGCGCAGTACGCCTACGGCCGCGCCCGCGACCGCGCCGAGGACCTCGCGGAGGACCTGGCGGAGGACAGCCGCCATCTGGCCGAGGCCGCCCGGAGGCGGGCCGACCACCTGATCGACGAGGGCCGGGACCGCGCCCGGGACGCGCGCCGCCGCGGCGCCGATTACGGCCGGCAGGCGATCCGCACGGCCGACGCCAACCGCACCAACACCCTGCTGGGCCTGGCCGCCGTCGCTTTCGCGGCGGGATGGCTCGTCCGCCGCACCCGCTGACGGAGGGTTTACCGATGCTGCGCAAGCTCCTGACGGCCTTCATCGTGCCGAAGCTCATCGCCTATCTCGGGCGCCGCTACGACCGGCGCCGGGGCACCGGCCGCACCTACTGACGCCCGGATCCGGAGCCCGGGATCGCTAGCCCGGGGCCTTCCAGATGCCGGCGGCGATCCGTGTCGTCTCGACGAGCGCGGCGTGGAGCGCCGCGTCCCCGTCGCGCCGGCCGGCGCGGAGCGCCGCGACCAGCTCGGCCGGCGATCCGGCGCCGCCCAGCGCCCGCTCCCAGGCCCCGGCCGCCGCGCCGGCCTGCGCGATCTCCCGCATGACCACGCCCATCGCGTTGGCGGCCATCAGCAGGACGTAGCGCTGGCGCCCCGACAGGGCCGGCGCGACCTCGTCGAGGAGGCTCTGCCGGGCGACCGACAGGAGGGCGGCGCCCGCGGGCGCGTCCAGGAAGGATTCGCTCATCGGGCTCCCCACCGCTCGGGCGCGGTCTCGCGCAGGATCGCGGCCTCGAGTTCGGGCACCATCCGGCCGGTCAGCGCCAGCTCCAGCGACGTCTCCTGACCGGAGACGTGGCGGTGGCCCTGCTCCAGGGCGATCACCGCCCAGCGCAGATGCGCCATGACCTCCCAGTAGCGCACCGCCTCCGGCTCGATCGCGCGCCCGCTCTCGGCCTCGTAGCCGCGGTAGAAGGCGGCCCGCGGGGCGATGCCGCCGGCCTCCAGGTCGGGCCGGCCGAAGCGCCAGCAGGCGGCGCAGAACCAGCCGATATCCTGGACCGGGTCGCCCCAGCCGGCGAATTCCCAGTCGAGGATCGCCGTCAGGCCCTCGGCATCGACCATGTAGTTGCCGGTGCGGAAGTCGCGGTGGACCAGGACCGGCCGGGGACAGGGCGGCGCGTGGAGCTCGGCCCAGCGCAGGCCCCATTCGAGGGCCGGGCGCGCGGCGCCGATCCCGTCGAGACTCGCCCGGAGCGCGCGGATCTCGGCCAGGGCCGGCTCCGGCTCGGGCGCGCCGAGGAAGGCGAGGTCGTCCGCCGGGGCGGTGCCCGGGCCGGCCGCCGGCAGGATGCCGTGCGTCCGGGCGAGCTCGCGGCCGAGCCGCTCGGCCAAGGCCGCGCGGTCGCCGCCGAGGCTCGTGTCCTTGACCACCCGCGGCCCCAGCCCGATCCCGGAGACGAGGCCCATCAGCGCGAAGGGCGCCCCGACCACCCCCGGATCCGCGCAGAATCCGACCGGCTCCGGCACCCGCACGCCGGCCGCGAAGGCGGCGCGCAGGATCCGGAACTCCTCCGCCCGCGAGCGGCTCGACGCGATGGTGGCGGCCGCGTCCTTGCGCAGGACGAAGCTCCGGGGCGCGCCGTCGACCCGGCACGACAGCATCCAGTTCTCCTGGATCGAGCCGCCGGTCAGCGGCCGGGCGTCGTCGAGCGCGACCGACCCGGCCTCCAGGGTCCGGCCGATCCAGGCGCAGAGCGCCGTCCTCTGATCCACGTCCAGCATGGTGCCTCAGGGCCGCGTCACGGGACGCGCTCGAGGGCCATGGCGATCCCCTGGCCGCCGCCGATGCACATGGTCACGAGCCCGTAGCGGCCGCCGGTCCGGGCCAGCTCGTAGAGGGCCTTGACGGTGATGATCGCCCCCGTGGCGCCGATCGGGTGGCCGAGGGCGATGGCGCCGCCGTTCGGGTTGACCCTGTCGGGATCGAGGTCGAGGGCGCGGGAGACCGCGCAGGCCTGCGCCGCGAAGGCCTCGTTCGACTCGACGACGGCGAAATCCGCCGCCCGCAGGCCGGTCCGCTCCAGCAGCCGCCGCACCGCCGGCACCGGGCCCATGCCCATCTCGGACGGGTCCACGCCGGCGTGGGCGTAGCCGACGATGCGGGCGAGCGGCGTCGCGCCGTCGCGCGCGGCCCGCGCGGCGCTTGACAGGACGAGGGCCGCCGCGCCGTCGTTCAGCCCCGAGGCGTTGCCGGCCGTGACGCTGCCGGTCTTGGAGAAGGCCGGGCGCAGCTTGGCGAGGTCCTCGGCGGTCGTGGCCTTCGGGTGCTCGTCGGTGTCGAAGGCCACCGTCTCGCGCTTGCGCTGGACCTCGATCGGCAGGATCTGCTCCCGGAACCGGCCCTCGCGGATCGCCCGCGCGGCGCGGGCCTGGCTCTCGGCCGCGAAGGCGTCCTGCGCGTCGCGGGGGACGGCGTAGCGCGCGGCCACGTTCTCGGCGGTGACGCCCATGTGGCCGTTGCCGAACGGGTCGGTCAGCGCGCCGAGCATGTAGTCGACCAGCACGGCGTCGCCCATGCGCGACCCGGTCCGCCCGGTGGTCAGCAGGTGGGGGGCGCGGCTCATGCTCTCGGCGCCGCCGGCCACGGCCGTCTCGGCGTCGCCGAGCAGGATGGACTGCGCGGCCGAGACGATCGCCTGCAGGCCGCTGCCGCAGAGGCGGTTGACCGTCATGGCCGGCACCTCCGCGGGAATCCCGCCCTCCATCGCCGCGACGCGGGCGATGTAGGCGTCCCGGGGCTCGGTCGGGATGACGTTGCCGAGGACCACGTGCCCGACCGTCTCGGGCGCGGTCCCGGCGCGGCGCAGCGCCTCCGCGACGCAGCTTGCGGCGAGGACGGAGGGCGGCGTGCCGGCCAGCGCGCCGCCGAACGTGCCGATCGCGGTGCGCACCGCGCCTGTGATCACGACCTCGGTCATACTCTCGGCTTCCTCTCGGCTTCCCTGTCTGGCTCGGCCTGCCGACGCGCCCCGCGCGGCGGGCGGACGGTGTCGGCCCCGCTCAGGCCCCGACGCTCAGGCCCCGACGCTCAGGCCCCGACGCTCAGGCCCCGACGCTCAGGCCCCGACGTCCCACGACCAGAAGGCGTCGCCCTCGGCCTCGAGATTGCGGTTCAGGACCATCTTGTGGACCTCGTCGGCCCCGTCCACGAGGCGCGCCTGCCGGGCGTAGCGGTAGATCCACTCGAGGGGCGTGTCGGTGGAGTAGCCCCGCGCGCCGTTGATCTGGATCGCCGTGTCGGCGGCCGCGTGCAGGAGGTTGGCCACGTGGACCTTGGCCATCGACACCTCCTTGCGGGCGAAGCTGCCCCGGTCGAGGGCCCAGGCAGCCTTCATCACCAGGAGGCGGCCGATCTCGATCCGCATCGCGAGGTCGCCCAGCATCAGCTGAATGCTCTCCCGGTCGGCCAGCCGGATCCCGAAGCCGTGCCGCTCGGCCGCGTAGGCCCGGGCGATCTCGACGCAGCGCTTCGACAGGCCGAGCCAGCGCATGCAGTGGGTCAGCCGCGCCGGCCCGAGGCGGATCTGGGTGAGCTTCAGGCCGTCGCCCTCGTTCATCAGGACGTTCTCGGCCGGGATCTCCAGGCCCTCGAACAGCAGCTCGCAATGGCCGCCGTGCTCCTCCGGCCCCATGATCGGGATGCGGCGCAGGATCCGCCAGCCGGGCTGGTCCCTGTGGAACAGGAAGGCGGTCAGCCCTTTCCGCGCGTCGTCGGAGGTGCGCGCCATCAGGATGAAGTGCTCGGCCTCCTCGGCGCCGGTGATGTACCACTTGCGGCCGGTGACCACGTAGCCGTCGCCCCGCCGCTCGGCCCGGGTCTGGATCATGCCGGGATCGGAGCCGCCGCCGGGATGCGGCTCGGTCATGGCGAAGGCCGAGCGGACCCGCCCCTCCACGATCGGCGCGAGCCAGCGCGCCTTCTGGTCCGGGGTCGCGACCTTCTCCAGCACCATCATGTTGCCGTCGTCGGGCGCGGCCGAGTTGAACACGACCGGGCCGAAGATCGAGCGGTTCATGGCCTCGTAGCAGACCGCCATGCCGACCTTGTCGAGCCCGGCGCCGCCGGTCTCGGGCCGCAATTGCAGGCACCACAGGCCCTCTGCGCGGGCGAGGCCGCGCAGCCGCGTCAGCTCGGCGAGGCTGATGTTGCCGTGGCCGTCATAGGCGGCCGGATCGGCCTCGAGCGGCAAGATGTGCGCGTCCACGAAGGCCGCGATCCGGGCGCGGTAATCCTCGACGCGCGGGGAGATGGTGAAATCCACGGGCCCACCTCCTGGGTCGGTGCCGACGACGAAAATCGAGCGAGCGCTCGCTTTTTATCGCCTGGATTCGCGCCTGGCAACGGGCTAGACCTCGGGAGCCGCTCCCGGTCGTGGCCACCGCGGGCTGGCGCGACGACGAAACGACGACGGCGCGACGATGGATCGATGAGCCCCGCAGACGCTCTTCCGGCGAACTTTCCGGCACACCTTCCGGTGAAGGACGCCTACGCCACCGAGGCGATCTGCGCGCGGATCCTGGCGCGGCACCGGGACCGGATCAGCGTCCGGAAGGACCATGTCGCCGTCGCCAACCTCGCGCGGATCATCGAGGCGGTGCTGAAGCTGTCGAGCCGGCAGGGCTTCCACGAGACGAGCCTGCGCGACCTCGCCCGGGCCTCGGGGCTCAGCATGGGCGGGCTCTACTCGTACTTCGACAACAAGAACACGCTGCTGGTCATGATCCTCACCGAGGTGGCCGAGACGGCCGAGGCGGTCCTGCGGCAGGCCCCGGCGGGGCTCGCGGCGGATCCGGCCGCGCATCTGCGCTGGCTGATCGAGACCCATATCCGCCTGACCGAGGCGATGCAGCCCTGGTTCGTCTTCGCCTTCATGGAGGCGAAGGGCTTCCCGGCCCCCGCCCGGACGATGGCGACGGAGAGCGAGGCCGCCACGGAGCGCATCTTCGCCGAAGTCCTCGCCCGCGGCGCGGCGGCGGGCGTCTTCGCGGTCGCCGACGTCGACCTCACCGCCGCGCTGATCAAGCCGCTCCTGCAGGACTGGTACGTGAAGCGGGCCAAGCACCGGAAGCGCGGGATCCCGATCCAGCGCTACATCGCCGGCGTGACCGCCTTCGTCGAGAAGGCCATCGCGGCGGGCTGAACCGGCGCGGCGGACGAACACCCCCTGGTCGGGGCCGCCGCGCGCCCTTATGCCGGGCCCGGAGGGCATTCCGGAGCGCGGGGAGCATGGCCGGACCGATCGGGCGCCGCGCGGACGCACACGGAACCGCCGGAATCGACGATCCGCTGAGCGGCCTCGCGCCGCTGCTGCGCGTGCGGCCGCACCTGGACGACGTCTGCCGGTTCGGCGGCGCCTGGGCCGCCCCGCACGCGCCGGAGCCGACGCGGCAGGCCTATTTCCACCTCGTGACGCGCGGCCGCGCCACGCTGCGGCGGCCTGGGGGCGCGCCGCTGCAGGTCGCGGCCGGGGACATCCTGCTCCTGCCGCGCGGCGACGCGCACCTGTTCCACGGCGCGGGGCCGCCGCCGTCGACGCCCCTGCCCGTCGCGGTCCGCCACGCGCACGATCTGCGGTTCAAGACCACCGTCGGGGCCGAGCCGGACGTCGAGCTGATCTGCGGCCGCCTGGCCTTCGAGGCGGCGCCCCAGACCCTGATCGTGACCGCCCTGCCCGACCTCCTCGTCCTGAGCGTCGGCACCGAGCCCCTGGCCACCCGCTTCGCGCCGCTCCTGGCGGGCATCCGCGAGGAGCTGAACGACCTCCGCGCCGGGTCGGTCGCGGTCGCCGAGAACCTCGCGAGCGCGCTGTTCATGATGATGCTCCGCGCGCATCTCGAGGCGTCGGCCCCGGCCGAGGGCCTGCTGCGCCTCCTGGGGCAGCCGCTCACCGCCCGGGCGGTGCTCGCGATGGTGCGCGACCCGGTGCATCCCTGGACGCTGGACGAACTGGCCGCGACGGCCGCCGCGTCGCGGGCGAGCCTCGTGCGCGCCTTCCGTGGGGCGGCGGGCGTCGCCCCGCTGGAATTCCTCACCGACCTGCGGCTCGGGCTCGCCCATCACCGCCTGCGCACCGAGACGGTCCCGCTGGACCGTCTCGCCGCGGAGGTCGGCTACCAGTCCGCGCCCGCCCTCAGCCGGGCGTTCCTGCGCAAGTACGGGATCCGCCCCGGACAGGCGCGGCAGGCCGAGGCGCCCCCGCAGGCGGTTTGATCCGCCCGGTCATCGGCCTGCGCCGCGCGGTCATCGAGGGCGCGGCCGGCCCCGACTACCTTCCTCGTCATCACGAAGGAGGTCGTCATGCACATGATCGATTGGAACAGCTACCGCCAGCAGGTCACCGCCGGCGTCGGACACTTCGCCAAGCTCAGCCCCGACACGGTGCGGGGCTACGGCACCCTCAGCACGGCGGGCCAGAAGACCGGCCAGCTCGACGCCAAGACCCGTGAGCTGATCGCGGTGGCGGTGGCGATCTCCCTGCGCTGCGACGGCTGTATCACGGTCCACACCGACGCCGCCCGCAAGCTCGGCGCCACCGAGGCCGAGCTGGCCGAGGCCCTCGGGGTCGCCACCAGCCTCAATGCCGGTGCCGCGGTCGTCTACGCGACCCGCGCGCTCGACGCCTTCGCGGCCTCCGCCGAGGCGTAGCCCCTCCCCCCATCCGATTGAGCAAGGAATCGTGCCATGAACACGCAGGTTCGCCGCGTCCTCGGCCTCGTCTCCGGGCCGGGCTCGAACCGCCTCGGCCTCCAGGCCATGCGGGTCGCCATCGCGGTCATCTTCCTCTGGATCGGCGCGCTCAAGTTCGTGCCCTACGAGGCCGACAGCATCACGCCCTTCGTCGCCAACAGCCCGGTGATGGCGTTCTTCTACGCCCACCCCGACCAGTACGCGCAGCACCTCACCCACGAGGGCGAGCTCAACCTCGCCGCCCGCGCGTGGCAGACGGCCAACCACACCTACGCGTTCTCCCGCGGACTCGGCACGGTCGAGCTGCTGATCGGCCTGCTCGTCCTCGTCGGGCTGGCGTCGCGGCGGCTGGGTCTGGCCGGCGCGGTGCTGGCCTTCCTCACCCCGGTGGTGACCCTGTCGTTCCTCGTGACCACCCCCGAGGCCTGGGTCGCCGCGCTCGGCGACGCCGAGCACGGCTTCCCCTACCTCTCGGGTGCCGGGCGCCTCGTCCTCAAGGACGTCACCCTCATGGCCGGCGCGTGGCTCGTCCTCGCCGACAGCGCCCGCGCCGTCCTCGAGCGGCAGGCCCGGGCGCCGGGCGCCCCCGCCCGCCTCGACCTCGCGGCAAGCCGCTAGGAGTCCCCTAGGAGGCCGGGGTGCCGCCCGCGGGCAGCGCCCCGATCATCGCCCGCAGGCCGCCGATGTCGTCGAGGACGGCGTCGGCGGTCCGCGCGTCGTCCGGGCGCCCGTAGCCGTAGCGGGCCAGGATGGCGGCGGTGCCGGCGGCGCGGGCGGCCGCGATATCGTGGTGCATGTCGCCGACCATGACGGCCCGCCCGGGCTCGACCCGCAGGCGACGCAGGGCCTCCCGCAGCGGCGCGGGATCGGGCTTGCGCTCGGGCAGCGTGTCGCCGCCCACGACCGTGTCGATCAGCGGCGCCAGCCCCACCGCGTCGAGGATCAGGCCGGTGGCGCGGGCCGGCTTGTTGGTGACGATCGCCAGCGCGTAGCCCGCCGCCCGGAGGTCGCGGACCGCCGCGGCGGCGTTGGGGAACAGGGCGGTACCGGCGGCCGCGAGCGGCTCGTACACGGCCAGGAAGGCCGGCAGCAGGTCCGGCGCCCGCTCCGGATCGCCGCCCGAGGCCCGCAGGGCGCGCCGCAGCAGCGCCACCGCGCCGTCGCCCACCATGGCCCGCATCGCGGCGGTCCCGACCGGCGGCAGGCCCTCCCGCGCCAGGGTGGCGTTCAGGGCCGTCCGGAGATCGGCCAGGCTGTCGACGAGGGTGCCGTCGAAGTCGAGGAGGACGGCGTCGAAGCGCGACGGGGGCGCGGGCGCGGGCAAGGAACGTCTCCGCGTCGCGGGCGACGCGCGGCGGGACGCCGACGCCTCAATCTCCGGGACGGGCGGTTCCTAGCGGGTCCGGCGCTGCCGGGCCAGGGTCCGGCACGCGCCCCGAGCAGCCTAGCGCGGCTTGGCGTCGGCCGGCGTCCGGTCGGTGCAGGTGACCGGCGTGCCGGCGCCGTCGGTCCACGTGACCGACCGCCCCTTGCCCCGCAGCTCGTGCGTGGCGTCGGCGTAGCGGAACCCCGACCCGCTCAGCTGCACCGGCAGGGTGACGGCGGCGCCGTTGTCCGGCCGGACAACCGCCCGCTCCGGCCCCGCGGCGTTCAGGAAGGTGACGGCCAGCGTCCGACCGTTCGGACAGGCGAAGGTCACGTCGATCGTCTCGGCCTGCGCGGGCGCGGCGGCCACGAGCAGCCCGCCGACGAGGATCGCCAGCCGGGCGACGTGGACACGGATTCTCATCGGCCTCTCCTGAGCCCCGCGGCCGCGGCCGCGACGACGATCATCGCCGGGATGTCCTGTCCGGGCAATCGGCGCCGACGGCACGCGAGGCGGCCGACCGACCCCCATCCACCAGTCCCTGGAAGAGCAGATGGAGCAGCGAGGCAATTGTACGATCCTCGATACAAGTCGAACCGGGTCACTTCCCGCTCAACTTGGGACGGAATCGGTAAATCGTCGGCTCGCCCGCCCGGCGGATTGTCTCCCGAGCGCCGCGATGCGGCGCTCGGGCGCGGGGAATAGAGCCGTGGACGACCGCCGTGACAGCTCGCGGCTTAAATATCTCTTTAATGTTAGGAGTATAATAATACGGCAATCTCTCAGACGCAGCTTCGATGAACCGTCCGAAATATCCTTTCTCGATATTGATCGGGAGGTCGACCGCATCCGCCCCGGGTCTGACGGCCATGCGTCAGCTCGCGGAACTGCAGAAGCATATCCCGTCCCTCTACGGACTGCTCTCGGTCAATGCCGGCGCCCTCGCGGTGACGCATTACGGTCTGGCGCCCGCCTACCTGACCCTCGGCATCCCGGGGACCGTGATCGCGCTGTGCCTCCTGCGCGCGATCCACTGGTGGCGCTTGAGGCCCGAGACCCTGAACGAGGCGCAGGCCGCCCGCCACCTGCGGCGAACGACGGTGCTCACGGTCTTCTTCTCCGTCGCCTTCGTGATCTGGGCGATGGTCCTGAACACGTTCGGCGGCCCCTACGAGCAGGGCCACGTCGCGATCTTCGTGGCCGTCACGGTGATCGCCTGCATCTTCTGCCTGACCTACCTGCCGCTGGCGGCCTTCCTGGTCACCGGCATCGTCATGGGCGTGTTCCTGTTCTGCTGCGTGACGAGCGGGAACCACGTGTTCCTCGCCATCGCGGCCAATACGGCCTTCGTCACGGCCGTGATGGTCCGCATCCTCAACACCAACTACCGGGCCTTCGTCGCCCTCGTCGCGTCCCAGGCCGTGGCGAGCCGGCTCTCAGAGGAGAACGCGCGCCTCGCCCAGACCGACAGCCTGACCGGCCTCCCCAACCGGCGCTACTTCTTCCAGAAGCTCGACGAGGCGCTCCGGTCGTCCTCCGGGGCGGACATGGCCTTCGCCCTGGCGATCTTCGACCTCGACCGGTTCAAGCCGATCAACGACACCTACGGGCACAATGTCGGCGATCGCGTCCTGGCGGAGGCCGGCCGGCGCCTCGCGGCCTTCGCGGGGGCGGACGTGGTGGTGACGCGGCTGGGGGGCGACGAGTTCGGCGTGATCCTGCGCGCGCCGGCTTCGGCCGCAGCGGCGCTTGCCTTCTGCGACGGCGTCTGCACGGCGCTGCAGCGGCCGATCCGGATCGGCGACATCCAGGTCGTCACCGGCTGCTCGGGCGGGCTCGCCCTGCCCTGCCGGGTCTCGCACGACGCCGACGCCCTGTTCGACCGCGCCGATTACGCGCTCTACCACTCCAAGGAGCAGCGGCGCGGCGCGACGACCCTGTTCTCGCAGGAGCACAAGGACGCGATCCGCGCCGAGCAGGCGGTGGAGACGGCCTTGCGGACGGCGGACCTCGCCGCCGAGATGGTGCTGCACTACCAGCCGGTCCTCGACCTCGCCACGGGGCGGACCGCCTTCGTGGAGGGTCTGGCGCGCTGGACGAGCCCGACGCTGGGCCGCGTCGCGCCGGACCGGTTCATCGCGGCCGCCGAGCGCGGCGGCATGATCCACACGGTGACGCTGCTGCTCCTGCGCAAGGCGCTCGCCGACTGCGCGCAGCTCCCGCCCGGGACCGGCCTGTCCTTCAACCTGTCCGCCCACGACCTCGCCTCGCCCGAGACCGTCCTGTCGATCCTGGCGGCGGTGCGGGGCAGCGGCATCGACCCGCGCCGCCTGACGCTCGAGCTGACCGAGACCGCCCTGATGCGCGACTTCGACCACGCCAAGGCGGCCATCACCACCCTGCGCAGCCTGGGCATCAAGATCGCGCTCGACGATTTCGGGACCGGCTATTCCAGCCTGGGCTACGTCCACCGCCTGCCGCTGGACAAGATCAAGATCGACCGCGGCTTCATGGCCGACATCGACACCGACCGGGGCTGCAGCCTCGTCTCCACGATCCTGGACCTGTGCCGCAACCTCGGCCTCGACGGGATCGTCGAGGGGATCGAGACGGAGGCGCAGCTCGACGTGGCGCGGCGGCACGGCAGCCGCTACGCCCAGGGCTACCACATCGGCCGCCCGATGCCCCTCGGCGACCTGCTGGAGCGGCTGGAGCGCGAGGGCGCGGCGGAAGCGAAGGTAGCGGCAGAGGCAGAGGCAGAGGCCGGCACGGTGCGCCGGAGGGCCTGAGGCGGCACCGGCGCGAGGCGGAGCCGCCTCAGGCGCGCCGGAGGTTCCAGAGGATCGGGAAGCCCGGGAGGCGGCCCGTGAGGTCGCGCCGGTAGGACGTCATCGAACGGTAGGAGCCGACCGGCACGAACACGACCTCCTCGAGGGCGATCCGCTGCATGTCGGCGCAGATCGCCCGGCGCGCCTCCGCGTCGGGGGCCGCGAACCACGCGGTCCGGAGCGCCTCCAGCCGCGGCACCGACGGCCAGCCGAACCACGCGTTCGGCCCGCTGGCCCGGAGCGGCTGCAGGGCGGCGGGGTCGGCGTTGTCGAAGGACGAGAAGGTGGTGAGCAGCACCGACCAGCCGCCCTTCTCGACGGGCTCGCGGGAGACGCGCCGCTGGATCACCGTGCCCCAGTCGCTCAGGGCCAGGTCGACGTTGAAGCCGATCCGGGGGAGCAGGTCGGCCGCGACCTGGGTCAGCGCCGCGGGCGCCAGCAGGTCCGTGGGGCCGATGAGCCGGATCTTCGCGCCGTCGTAGCCCGAGTCCCTGAGCGCCGCGCGGGCCGCCTCTAGGCTGCGCGGCCCGGTGAGCGCCTCCAGGCCGACCTGGCTCGCCATCGGTGTGCCGGGCGTGAAGATCCCGCAGCGGTCGTCGTAGGCCCCGGGATCGTCGCCGACGATCGCCGCCATGAAGTCGCTCTGGACGATCGCCGGCAGCACCGCCCGGCGCACCGCGACGTCGTCGAAGGGCGGCTGCAGGTGGTTCATCCGCAGGATCGCCGGGTTGGTGAGCCGGTCGAGGCCCTCCACCACGATGTCGCGGTTGCGGGCGAGCAGCTGCTGGAGTTCGGGCGGCGGCTGCTCGTACCAGTCGATCTCGCCGTTCTGCAGGGCCGCCGCCGCGGTGGCGCCGTCGGCGATGATCCGCCACTCGATCCGGTCGAAATGGGCGACCTTGCCGCCCGCCGTCAGGCTCGGCGTCCCGGGCGCCGGCACGTAACCGGGGTGGCGCTCGTAGACCATCAGGCTGCCCGAGTTGAACTCGTCGGCCTTCCAGCGGAACGGCCCGGAGCCGGTGGCGTCGGTGATCTGCTTGAACGGATCGGTTTGGGCGATCCGCTCGGGCATGACGAAGGCCGGCTGGCTGACGCTCGCCAGCGCCTGGGGCAGGAGCGGGAACGGCGCCTTCAGGCGGAACACGATATCGGTGTCGCCGTCGTGGGCGAGTTCGTCGGTGGCGGCCATCAGGGTCTGGCCGAAGCCGTTGCGCGCCGCCCAGCGCCGGATGCTGGCGACGCAGTCCCGCGCCAGGACCGGCGTGCCGTCGTGGAAGCGCAGGCCCGCGCGCAGGGGGATCGTCACCCTGCGCCCGTCCTGCTCGACCTTGAGGCCGGCCGCCATCTGCGGCTGCGGCCGCAGGTCGGCGTCGAGGCCGAACAGCGTGTCGTAGACCACGTAGGCGTGGTTGCGGGTCACGATCGCAGTCGTCCAGATCGGATCGATGGAGGTGACGTTCGCCTGGGGGACCATGCGCAGGACCCGGGCGCCCTGCGCCCGCCCGACGGAGGGGGCCGCCAGGGCCGCGGCCCCCGCGGCCAGGAAGGTGCGTCGCCTCATCGTCACTCCCCGAACGGTGGATTCCGGCGTCGCAAGCGCCGGACCAGGGGGCGCCCCGCCTCAGCTCAGCGGGACGGCGAAGCCCCGCTGCACGGCGGGGCGCTCCATCATCCGGTCGTACCAGCGCCGGACCTGCGGGTAATCGGCGAGGTCGACCTGGTGGCGCTCGTGGCGCCACGCCCAGCCGAGGATCGCGAAATCCGCCACCGAGAGCGGCCCCGCGACGTACGCGACCTGCGCGAGGCGCCGGTCCAGCACGCCGTAGAGCCGGTGCGTCTCCTTGCTGTAGCGGGCGAGCCCGTAGGCGCGGTCGGCCTCCGCGACGGACAGGAAGTGGTGGACCTGGCCGGGCATCGGCCCGAAGCCGCCCATCTGCCACATCAGCCATTCCAGGGCGGCGACGCGCTGCCGCCGGTCCTCGGGCAGGAAGCGGCCGGTCTTCTCGGCGAGGTAGAGCAGGATCGCCCCGGACTCGAACACCGGGATCGGGGACCCGTCCGGCCCGTCCGGATCGACGATGGCGGGGATGCGGTTGTTCGGGCTGATCGCCAGGAAGTCCGGCGCGTGCTGCGCCCCTTGCGTGATGTCGACCGGGATGACCCGGTAGGGCAGCGCCATCTCCTCCAGCGCCACGCTGATCTTCCGGCCGTTGGGGGTGTTCCAGGCGTAGAGATCGATCATCGCGGGCGCCTCCGCTGTGCCGAGGGAAGCTAGGGCCCGTGACGGGATCCGGCAATTCGGCCGGCGCTCAGGCGGCGACCGGGGCCGGCTCCGGCTCCGGCAGGCCGAGATGCCGGTAGGCGTGTCGGGTGAGGACGCGTCCGCGGGGTGTGCGCTGCACGAAGCCGCGCTGGATCAGGTAGGGCTCGATGATGTCCTCGATCGCGTCCCGCGGCTCCGACAGCGCCGCCCCGATCGTCTCGATCCCCACGGGCCCGCCCCCGAACGAGCGCGCGATCAGGCTCAGGTACTTGCGGTCCATCACGTCGAGACCCGCCCCGTCCACGTCCAAGAGCTGCAGCGCCCGGTCGGCGATCGCCCGCGTCACCGTCTCGGCCTCCGCCACCACCGCGAAGTCCCGCACCCGCCGCAAGAGCCGCCCCGCGATCCGCGGCGTGCCCCGCGCCCGACGGGCGATCTCGTTGGCGCCCTCCGCCGACATGCCCAGACCCAGCACCCGCGCGCCGCGCGCCACGATCTGCTCCAGCTCGTCGATCTCGTAGAACTCCAGGCGGATCGGGATGCCGAACCGGTCGCGCAGCGGCGTCGTCAGCAGCCCCGCCCGCGTCGTGGCGCC
>NZ_FNVI01000043.1:0-28069 GCF_900107945.1 Methylobacterium sp. 190mf
TCTCGTTGGCCTGCCGGAGCTCGCGGTTCTCCCGCTCCAGCGCCTTGATCCGCTCGCGCTCATCCGTCGTCGGTCCGGCCCGCACGCCCCGGTCGCGCTCGGCCTGACGGACCCACTTGCGCAGCGTTTCGCCAGAGCAACCGATTTTGGCCGCGATCGACTGGATCGCGGCCCATTGCGAACCGTGCTCGCTCTCATGCTCCCGGGCCAGCCGGACTGCCCGCTCGCGAACCTCAGGGGAAAAGGGTGGGGTATGCTTCGTCATGGCTCCAGTCTCTCAAGAGTTGGAGCCTCCGAAAATCCCGGGGCGATTCAAAGGAGCGACGACACGAGGACGAAGATCCGGATTGCGGTCATGATGTTCTCCAGAAAACTACCATTGGGCAAGCACAGAAAGCTGTCTGAGTTCCGGAATATCGCAAAGTATCGAGCTTGAGATCATAGTGTTATGTTTTTCTTATTGAATACTTCGGGTTGACGTGCCGAAATATCCGATAGCGGTCCGGGCGCGCGCATCGGCGGGCAAACCGCCCGGATCGCGCCTGAGCTGTGGGACGCCGACGTGGACCGGCCTCCCCGCGGGGAGCCCGCAGATCGGTCCGACACGGCGCGGCGGGCCGCGCTGAGAGTGGCTCGGAGGGCCGGAGGGGCCGGTCCGCCGACGATGCCGGCACGAAATGACCGCCGCGGCGTGAGCCGGGCGGTCCAGGTGGTCTCGGGATGTCCAGAGTTAGACGATCGCGGGCCGCGCTTAATCCGCGCCGCATCCGCGCCGCGAGGAGCGGACCGCCGTGCCGGCCGCGCCGGCCGCGTCGTCCGGCGGGCCTCGTCGTGCTGCGGCGCTCGCGCGCCATGTCCGCGTCGTCGGCGGCGATGCCGACGCGTCGGTTCTGACCCGCGTCCGCGACGAGGACACGCGCCCCATATAACCGTCGCGGGAGCGCGGGCCTCCGAGAGGCCGTCCGTGGCGGCGCGGGGATCCTGCAGAGCGCCGGGTTCGACGCGGTGCTTCCCGATCGGAGCCGCGCAAAGCCGGGGGACGAGGAGGACCGAGATGCTGCGCGACAATGTCGAGCGAGGCCGCTTCGAGCTGCAGGTCGGCGGTGACGTCGTCTTCGCGACCTATCGGCGGGAGCCCGGCCAGCTCGTCATCAGCCACGTCTACGCGCCGCCGGTCCTGCGCGGCACCGGGGCGGCCGGCCGTCTCATGGAAGGCGTCGCGGCGCACGCGCGCGCCGAGGGCGATCGGATCGTGCCCCTGTGCGGCTACGCCCGGGCGTGGCTGCGCGGGCATCGGACGCATCGCGACCTGCTCGCGTGAGGCCGCGACCGGGCCGGGATCGGCCGCCGCCGGGGGCCGGTGCCGGGATCGCCTGGCGCTAGGTCATCCGTTGCGCCACGTGCCGCCGCCGGCGCTGGACGGCCTCGCGGACATGCGCGACGAGCAGGGCGACGAGGCGGATCTCGACGCTCTCCGTCCGCCTGTGGGCCTCCATCCGGATCGTCTCCGCCGCGAGCGCGTCGGCCTCCCGCTCCAGATGATCGAGCTCGACCGGATCGGCGCTCGACACGGACAGCCAGATCTCCAGGAGGCGCATGACCCGGGTGGGCGGCTGCAGCGGCCGGAAGCGCCGATACAGGCCGATGCCCGCCGCGCCGAGGGAGGCCAGCGCGCTGATCATGAGCCCGACCCAGTAGGCCGCGTTCTGCGCCTGATCGCTCAGGCTGGGCTGGTTCCCGGTCAGGTACGCCGTCGCGCCCGGGTGGATCGGGAGCGCCTGGACCTTGTCGTCGGTGTCGGGGGCCTCGATGCCGGCCAGATCGTCGTCGAGCGCGACGAGCCGCGGCTTGCCGGTGAGAACCTCGCGGGTGATCTCGCCGGCGAGCCAGTCCGGCATGGCGCCGCGGGCCACGAGCCGGTGGCTGACGGACAGCGTGGTGATGTCGTCGCCCGGTGCCGGCAGGGAGCCGAGGAACGCGCCCTTGGGCACGTCGATCGTGTCGAGCACGGGGTGCTCCTTGGCGATCGCCGCCGCCTCGTCGACTTCGAACAGCTTCGCCGCCCCGGAGCCTTTGCGCAGCGCCGTGAACAGGGGCAGCCACAGCGCGCTCCCGACCGGAGCCACCACGAACACCGAACCGATCTGGCGGCTGCGGGCGGCCTCTGTCAGCTGGTCGATCGTCAGGATCCGGCGATGCACGCTGCTCGGGGGCACGCCGAAATGCGTCAGGATCAGGTCGAGCAGGAGCGGGTCGAGCTTACGCCCGTCGAGGAGACCGACGGTGCTGCCCCGCAGCTTGGCCACGCTGTCGACGGGGCTGCCCCCGGGCGCGACGAAGACCACCGCGTCGCGGCGCAGGATGACCAGGGTCTGCCCGTCCTTCGGCGCGGCGTCGCTGCGCACCAGGGCGAGCTGGGTCTCGCCCTTGTCGAGGGCCGCCGAGGCGCCAAGGCGATCCGGCTCGAAGATCGTCCGGATGCGCACCCGCGGATGCTGGGTCTCGAAGAGCTGCGTGAGCGCCTGCGCGGCCTCCCGATCCTCGGTGCTGGTCTTGGCGACCGCGATGTCGAGGGAGAGCAGGCCGAGGAGGAGATGGATGAGCAGAGCAGCGACGGCGGCCCCGGCGATGACGCCGAGGACGATGACTGTCGTTCTGGAACGCCGGATCATCCGTGCCGCGCTGATCTGCCGATCCACCAGCATAGCGCGCGTGTCTGGCCCAGTCTCCCGCTCCCGGACAGGATCGGTCGACGCTCCGCCCCATGCTGTATCTTGCTCGGGACACCGCGATCAGTTCATCTGGCGGTGCCGGTCCTGGACCTCCTGGAGGGCGAGCCTGCGGCCCAGCGTCATCAGCAGCGCTTCGGCCTGCACCTTGAGCTCCGCGTCCCGCAACTCGCTGATCGCGTACATCGCCGCGATGGCGTGATCCGCTGCCAGCTCGAGGGGCGACGTCTCCGCACGCGGCACGGCCTCGTCGGCCATGTCCTCGAACATCCGCATCCGGGTGATGTCGAGGAGGATGCCGCTGCCGCCCTGGAGCCGCCCGACATGATCGCCGGTGAAGCGCCCGCGCACCAAGACCCAGCGCGTCCGACCGTCCGCCGAGGTCACCCGATGCTCGGCGAGGTACGGTGTCCCCTCGCGGGCGCTGCGCCGAATCAGATCATCGATCCGCTCGCGATCGTCCGCGTGGATGCTGCTCATGTAGCGGCCGAGCGGGACGCCTTCCTCGGCCTCGGCCGGATCGACGTTGTACACCAGGGCGACGAAGGCATCGGCCCGCACCCGATCGACGCCCGCGTCCCATTCCCAGCGGCCGACGACGTCGAGCGCGTCCAGCGCCGTCTGGAAGGTTTCCGAGGCTGTTTGCCCGTCCAGGGGCTTAAAAGCTGCCACCCGAGCACCCGTATTCAGTTAACAGTAACATACGTTGGTCCTAAAGCGCTGCAACCGCAAGGGGCATAATCTGGTCTGCAATCAACTGTTGCGTGCCGGACACGGGTCGGCCCCGGCGAGCCGCCGGGGCCGGGTGCCGACGACGGGCCGCGGGCGGTCCTTGCAGATCGGAACCTGGACACCCATTATGACCACAGTGGTCACGGAGAGCGCCATGCAGGAGATCCAGCTTCGGGACGCCAAGGCGACGCTGTCGGCCGTCATCGACCAAGCGAAGCAGGGCGCGCCCTCGATCATCACCCGCCACGGCCGCCCCGAGGCCGTGCTGCTCAGCTTCGAGGACTGGCAGCGGCTGTCCCGCGTCCCGTCGTTCGGCCGCCTGCTCATGGCCGCGCCCGTCGCGGCGGACGACCTCGCCCCCCCGTCCGGCGGGCTCAGAAGCGCCGAGCTGTGAGGCGGTGTACCTCGTCGACACCAACGTGCTCTCGGCCGGCGCGCCGACCAAGGCCGTTCCGGCCGTCGCACTGATCGACTGGATGGACCGGAACAGCGCGGGGCTCCACCTCTCGGTCGTCACGATCGCCGAGATCGAGGACGGCATCGCGAAGAGCCGCAGGGACGGTGCCGCGCGCAAGGCCGAGCGCCTCGCGGCGTGGCTGGAGACCTTGCTGCACCTGTACGCCGCCAAGGTCCTCCCGATCGACCTCGCCGTCGCGCGCCACATCGGCGGGTTGTCCGATCTGGCGCGCGGACAGGGGCACGCGCCCGGCTTCGCGGATCTCGCGATCGCCGCCACCGCGCGCTGCAACGGCTGGACGGTCCTGACCCGGAACGTGCGGCACTTCGTGCCGCTCGGCGTTCCCGCCTGCGATCCCTTCGTCGCGCTGCCGGCCGATGGGCGGTGACGGCGTCGCGCCCGTCACCGCGGGGCCGCGGCGGCGTGCCGATCGCGGCGGGACTATCGGGACGGTGTGCAGAACTCGGCCGTGAGACCGGCGAAGGCCGCCCGCAGGAAGGCGTCCACGGGACGGTCGCCGCCCGCCTGGATCCAGGCCTCGATCGCCAAGCGCATCGCACCGAGCGACGCCATGGCGACGAGGCGCAGCGGGGCGCTGCGGACGGGATCCGGCCAGCGCTCGATCAGCGCGGCGTGCAGGGCCTGCTCGTGCAGGCCGTAGGCCGCCTGCTTGCGGGCCTTCAGGGTCTCGCTGGACCGCATGACGCGATCGATGCTGATGAACTCCTGGGTCCGGAAACCCGTCGACAGCGCCAGCAGGGCGTCCCGGACGGCCTCGACCGGGACCTTGCCATCCGGCTGGGCCAGGACGGCCTTGCGTAGCGCCGCGCCGAAGCCGCGCATCTGCCACTCCAGCAGGATCTCTTCCTTTGACTTGAAGTAGTAGAAGAAGGTTCGACGCGAGATGCCGGCCGCCTCGGCGATCGCGTCCAGGGTCGTCGCCTCGTAGCCGTGCCGGCTGAACAGCCGCAGGCCGGTCTCGGCGATCCGTTCCAGTGTCTCCTGCCGTTTTCGCGCGCGCAGGCTGCCGGGCTTCGGTGGCGGGCTCCCCATGCCGGCGTTGTGACATGCGATTCCGCACTTGCAAAGTTGCACGCGGTGCAATTATATTTTTACACCGAGTGCGATTTTGATGCGCGGTCTCGGGACGCGGTGCGGAGTCCGGTCGGGCGCCCGCCCCTTCCTGCCGATATCGGCAGCCTCGTTCGCCGTCGGGGCCTCCGTCGGCGAACGGAATTCGGTTGGCGCGCGCCGGGGGCGAGGGCGCGTCGTGATCGGGCTGCGGCCGGCGATGCGCGGCTCTGCGAACCCTCCTGGCTCCCCTCCTCTCGCGAAAGCCTTCCCCATGCTCGAGTCTTCCGGTCCGACAGCGGCACGGCCATTGCCCAACCGTCGGCAGGTCGGCGCCATGCTGCTGGGAACCCTGGCCGCGGGTGTGACGCGGCCGGCCGCGGCGGAGCCCGTCGTCGAGGACGTCCGGATCGTCGACTTCGACTGGGTCGACGGCGCGCGCCAGCGACCGGTGCCGGTACGCCTGTACTGGCCGAACACGTCGTCGCTCCGGCGCCGCGTCCCGCTGGTCGTGTTCTCGCACGGTCTCGGACAGTCCCGGACCGGCTACAGCTATCTCGGTCGGCACTGGTCGTCCCACGGGATCGCGAGCCTGCACCTGCAGCACGTCGGCAGCGACAGCTCCGTCTGGACCGGCAATCCCCTGGCCCTGCTCGACCGGATCGAGCGGGCGGCGCAGGAACGGGAGGCGATCGCCCGGGCGCGCGACCTGCGCTTCGCCCTGGACCGCCTCCTCGTTCAGGACGGGGGCGCCTTCGGAGACCGGATCGACCCGCGCCGGATCGTGGCGGCCGGCCATTCCTACGGCGCCAACACGACTCTGATCGCCGCGGGTGCGCGCGTCGTCCGCGACGGGCACGCCCTTCAGGCGCGGGATCCGCGAATCGCGGCCGGGATCGTGATCTCGGCGCCGCCCTTCTACGGCGAGCGCGACCTGCGGGCGGTCCTGGGCGCCGTCGAGATCCCGACCCTGCACGTGACGGCGACCGAGGATGTCATCCAGCTGCCCGGTCGCACCTCGCCGTTCAGCGACCGCCTCGCCGTGTACGAGGCGATCGCGACGCCCCGGAAGTCCTTGGCGGTCTTCCAGGGCGGCTCGCACAGCATCTTCACCGACCGTCCCCTCACGGGCGGTCTGAACCTGAACCCGCAGGTCAAGGCGGCGACCGCCGCCGGGACGCTGGCCTTTCTCGACCTCGCCTTCCGCGGCGATCCGGAGCCGCTGCGCGCGTGGTCCTCGACCTGGCGACCAATCCTCGCCGTCGCGCCCGCGGGCTACGCGGGCGCGTCGCTGGCGCAACCCGCGATAGCGACCCGCGGAAAGGACCGGACGCGCGCCCAGCCCGTGGAGCCGCTCTGACGGGCCGCTCGTCGCGCCTCCTGGCAGCTGAGGTCAGGAGCCCGGCCTCCTCCGCGAGGTCGGTGCACGGGGTCGGCGCCTCGGGTCAGGTCGCTTCGCGCGCCGTCAGGGTGCGGTCGACCAGCTCGAGGATCCGTTCCCGGTCCAGCGCGGTCCCGAACAGAATCCGGTAGAGGATCGGCGAGACGACCCCGTCCAGCACCGCCTCGGGGTCCGGGAAGGCCTCGCCGCGGGCCACGGCCCGATCCGCGATGATCGCGATCTGATCGCGGGTGAAGCTGCAGCATCGCTGGGCACAGTTCGCGTCCGCCGCCGCCAGGACGTCCCGGATCATCTCCCGCCCCGGCGCGGACGACATCTCGTCCGCGTACTGCTCCGCCCACGCCTCGAGATCGGTCCGGCCGCTCCCGGTATCGGCCGGCTCGCCGTCGGGACGGAGCCGCTCGACCGCGACATCGGCCAAGAGCTCGGCGAGCGTGCCCCACCGGCGGTAGATCGTCGACGGCGTCACGCCGGCCGCGGCGGCCACCAGGGGCACCGTGATCTCCGAACGGTCCGTCGTGGTCAGGAGCGCGCGCACGGCCGCCTGAACCGAGGTCTGCACCCGCGCGCTGCGGCCGCCCGGACGCGGCCCTTGCCTCGTCGTCATCCTGCACTCTGCCATCTGGGGCACCACAAACGCAAAGATATTGCGTTTGTGGTGCGGAGGGCCTACGCATCAAACGCAACGGATTAGCCTTTAGGTTCGCCAATGACCAGGGACCGCAAGCTGAAAGTTGTGGCTGTCGCGGGCAGCGGCACGCTGTTCTTCCACGCGGCGGTGCTCGGCACCTTCCTCGCCGCGTCCGCCGCTCCGACGCCGCTGTACCGGTTCTACCAGGAGACCTACGCGCTCTCCCCCGTGCTCACGACCGCGGTGTTCGCCGTCTACGCGCTGGCGCTCCTCAAGGCGCTCCTCGTCGCCGGGTCGATCTCGGACCATCTGGGCCGACGGCCGGTGATCTTCGGCGCGCTGCTCCTCGAGCTGGTGGCGATGGCCCTGTTCACGACGGCCAGCGGGGCGTGGGGACTCATCGCGGCGCGCTTCGTCCAGGGCGTGGCGACCGGCATCGCGGCGAGTTCGCTGGGCGCCGCGCTCGTCGACGTCGACCGGGCGCGGGCCCAGCTCGTGAACGCGATCATGCCGCTGATTGGGATGGCGGCGGGCGCGCTCGGGACCAGCGCCCTCGTGCAGTACGGCCCGCACCCCCTCCACCTCGTCTACGCGATCCTGGGCGCGGTGTTCGCCGCGCAGGCCGCTCTCCTCTGGCTCACGCCCGAGACCGGCGAGCGCCGCGCGGGCGCCCTGCGGGCCCTGAGGCCGCGCGTCGTGGTTCCGCCACAGGCCAGGCGGCCGCTGGCCGCGATCACGCCGACCAACATCGCGACCTGGATGCTCGGTGGCTTCTACCTCTCCATCGTTCCCTCGCTGGTCGTCGCCGCGACGGGCAGCCGGACCCCGTTGACGAGCGGCGTCATGGTCGCGGCCCTGATGGTCGCCGGCGCCTTCGCGGTCCTCCAGCGGCGCGGCCGGGACGCCGCGGCCAACCTGACGATCGGGACGCTCGCCATGACCGCCGGTCTCGTCATCGTGCTCGCCGGCATGCACGGCGGGAGCGTGCCGGTCCTGATCGGCGGGACCCTGGTCGGCGGGGCCGGCTTCGGGACGAGCTTCCTCGGCGCCCTCGGCACGATCGTCCCGCTGGCGAAGCCGAGCGAGCGGGCGGAGCTCCTCGCGAGCTACTACGTCGAGAGCTACCTGGCGTTCAGCCTCCCGGTGATCTGTGCCGGGTATCTCGTGCGCCGGATCGGCTACGTGACGACCGCCGACCTCTACGCGGCCGCGATCCTCGCCATGAGCGCGGCCGGGTTCCTGGCGCGGCGGGCGCTGACGTCGCGACGCGTCTCGCCCGGCTGACGTACCCTGCCTGCGGCGCTCCGGTCGGGTCCGCGTCCCGGAAGGGCACCGAAGCCGGCCGCCGGGGGCCGACAGCCCTCGCGCGATCGCGCCGCCAATAGCCGTCGTGCCGGGCGGGGCGATCCCGGCGTGACCGTCCCGGCCCGGCCGCGTTGACCCGGATCAACGTCGCGCGAACGGGACGGCCGGTATCGGCACGCTCCCGGGACACGGAGCCGAGCGGAGGCATCATGCGAGACTTCACCGTCGCCTGGGACGCGAACCGGCTGGCCTGGGTGCGGGAGCGCGTGCGGGCCTACCGCCTGCCGCGCCTGCCGACGGGAGCCGGCTGGCGCTACGGCTGCGATCCGGCCGTCCTGGCCGACCTGTGCGCCCACTGGCTCGACGGCTTCGACGAGGCCGCGGCCGCGGCCGCGCTCAACCGCTTCCCGCAGATCCTGGCCCGCGTCGAGGATCTCGACCTGCACGCCGTCCACGTCGTCGGCGAGGCGGAAGGCCGGCGCCCGCTGCTGCTGATCCATGGCTGGCCGGGTTCGATCTACGAGTTCTGGTCGGTGATCGAGCTCCTGGCCTTCCCGTCGCGCCACGGCGGGCGGACGGAGGACGCGTTCGACTTGGTGATCCCGGCGCTGCCCGGCTTCGGCTTCTCGGGCAAACCCGCCGCGCCGATCGGCGCGCGCACCGCGGCGCGGCTGTTCGACCGCCTGATGCGCGAGCAACTGGGCTACCCGCGCTACCGGGTGCAGGGCGGCGACTGGGGTGCCGGTGTCGCGGCCTGGCTCGGTCTCGACCACGCCGCGTCGCTGGAGGCGATCCACCTAAACTACCTGCTGGTGCAGCCCGATGCCGAGCCGGAGAGCGCCGCGGAGCGGGCTTGGCAGAAGCAGGCCGGAGCCACCCAGCAGGCGCTCGGGGCCTACGCGCAGCTGCAGGGCACCAGGCCGCTCTCGCTCGGCTACGCCATGGCGGACGAGCCGGTGGCGCAGCTGGCGTGGCTGGTCGAGCGCTTCCACGACTGGGCCGACCTGCGGGAGCGGCCCTTCGCGCAGGTCTTCACGAACGATCAGCTCCTGACCAACGCCCTGCTCTACATCCTCACCGATTCCTTCGCGACGGCGACGTGGTTCTACGCCGGCGCGCAGCAGGAGGGTGTGCGCCGGATGCCGCCGGGGCGGCGCGTCACGGTGCCGACGGCCTTCGCGGCCTACCCGGATCCGCGCACGCCCGCGCCGCCGCGAGAGTGGCTGGAGCGCGGCTACGCGGTCTCGCGCTGGCAGACGATGCCCCGCGGCGGCCATTTCGCCGCCATGGAGGCGCCGGACCTGTTCGTCCGGGACCTGCGGGACTGGGGCCGCGGCTGACGGCGTCGTCCCGCCGCATCGCGGACTCGGCCGGACCCGGCGGCACGAACCGGATCCTCTAGATCAGCGCGTAGCCCGCCCCGTCCCGCTCGATCCGCCCGCGGGCGGCGAGGTGCATCCCGGTCACGCTCAGGCCCTCCGCCGCCGCGCGGTCGAGGATGCGCCGGCGGGTCGCGATCGCCTCCGCCGGATCCGTGTCCCAGATGACGGTCCAGTCCGGGTGCGGCATCTGCAGGAGCCGCGAGTGGATGACGTCGCCCCAGATCAGCAACCGGTCCACGCCGTCCGCGATCAGCACGCCCATGTGACCCGGCGTATGGCCGGGGAGCGGCATCGCGTGGATGCCGGGGGCGAGCTCGGCCTCGCCCGAGAGGCGGCGGATCCGATCGGGGTAGGCGGCGAGCACGGCCTGCGCCGTCTCGAACATCGGCCGCAGGGCGTCGGGCGCGGCGGCCCGCGCTCCCGCATCCGACCAGTAGGCGACCTCGCGCTCCTGCACCACGAGCTCGGCGTTCGCGAACCGCGCCAGGCGGCCCGGCGTCAGGAGACCGCCCACGTGGTCGGCGTGGAGATGGCTCAGCCAGATGGTCTCGACCTGGTCGGGCCGCACGCCCTCCGCCGCCAGCGCGGCGGTCACCCGGTTGAAGTCCGGTCCGAAGACCGTTCCGCAGCCCGCGTCGAGCAGCCAGTGGCGCGCGCCGCGCCGGATCAGGAAGGCGTTGACCGGCTCCGGCGACGGACCCTCCCCGGAAAGACCGGCCCCCGTCAACAGACCCCGTCCGGCCGGGCTCTCGGCCGCGGGCATCATGCGCGGCTCCAGCGGAAACAGCCCGTCGCGCAGGGGCGTCACGGTGAAGGCGCCGACCCGGTGGGGCGCGGGTCCGGGCGCGGCCGCGCCGGGGCGGTGCAGGCCGAGCGGCAGCAGGGCGGAGGCGGCGAGCAGGCTGCGGCGGGACAGGTGAGAGGCCATGGCGGGCTCCGCGGGAGACGAAACGCCGCCATCCTGCGAGGCGTGCGGGGCGCGGGCCAGGGACGTCCTCCCGCGCACGGCCGGGCATTCTTCCCGCGCTGCGTCGGCGCGGCTTGCGCGCCGGGCCCTTCCCGGTGCCAGATCGGCACGTCGCTTCGAGCCCGGCCGTTTCGCCCCCATGAGCCTGCCCGCGCATCTCGGCCTACGCCTCCTCGTGGTCGCCCTCCTGTGCCTGGCCGGAGCGGTCGCCTGGACCGGCTTCGCGGCCCAGGCGAGCCTGCAGCGGGAGGCCGCGACCTCGGCGGAGCGGATCGCCGCGCAGCTTGCGCGTCAGCCGGGGCTCGGCAGCGCCGGTCCGGTCGCGATGCCCGCCGCGCCGCCGCAGCCCGCACCGGCCCTCCTCACCATCCTCCCGGGGATCTGCGCCGACATCCAGCTCGGCGTCGAGTTGCCGCGGCGCGTCTGCGGCGACTGGGATGGCCTCGATGCCGCCCCCGCGTGGTTCCGGGAGGCGGTTACGGGGGACGCCGCGGCCGCGCCGACGATCCGCGCGATCGTCTTCCGCGAGCGCACGATCGGCAGCGTCACCGCCTGGCCCGATCCGACCGCTGCGGCGGCCCGCGTCTGGCAGCGGGTGCGTCTCGCGGGCGGGCTCGCGCTCGCTCTGACGGCGGCGACACTGCTCCTCAACTGGCTCGCGGTCACGCGCCTCGTCGCGCCCGCCGGGCAGATCGTGCGCGGGCTGGCGAGGCTCGACGCGGCCCGGACCCGGTCGCCGCTGCCGCGCTTCGCCGCCGCCGAGTTCGACCGGATCGCACGCGCCTGCGATGACCTCGCCGACCGGCTCGCCCGCGCGGAGGCCGCGCGCGCGGAGCTGATGCAGCGGCTCGTCACGGTGCAGGAAGAGGAGCGGCAGGCGCTCGCGCGGGACCTGCACGACGCCTTCGGCCAGTGCCTCGCCGCCGCGGGCGCCCGGGCGGCCGCGATCGAACTCGCCGCGCCCGACGACCGCGAGGATCTGCGCGCGGACGCGCGCGGCATCGAGGCCGTCCTCGCCACCATGCGGGAGAGCCTGCGCGGGGCTCTGGCACGCCTCGAACTGCCCGACCTCGCCGAGACCGGGCTGGAGGACGCGCTGCGGGGCCTCGTGGCGGATTGGCGGGCGCAGCTCAGGTCCGGCCCGGCCCTCCATCTCGACGTGGCCGGCGACCTCGCCGACATGCCCGTGACCGTGTCGGCGAGCCTCTACCGCATCGCGCAGGAGCTCCTGACCAACGCCCTCCGCCACGGGCGTCCGAGCCGGATCTTCCTGCGGGTCGTCCGGACGGAGACCGGAACGCGGGCGGTGACGCTCACGCTGGACGACGACGGCAAGGGCGATGTCTCGCGCACGGCCTCCGGCACCGGCCGCGGCCTCGTCGGCATCCGCGCGCGGCTCGCCGCCCTCGGCGGCAGCTTCACGCTGACCGGCACCGGCAGCGGGATCCGCGCCTGCGCGACCGTCCCGACCGCGGTCTGAGGCGTCTCATGCCCACGTCCATCCTGCTCGTCGACGACCATCCGGTGGTGCGCGAGGGCTATCGCCGCCTGATCGAGCGACAGCCGGGACTCGTCGTGACGGCGGAGGCGGCGAGCGCGGCGGAGGCCTACCGCCAGTACAAGGCGCACGGGCCGGATCTCGTGATCCTCGACCTGTCGCTCCCGGGGCCGAGCGGCATCGAGGCCATCCGGCACATCCGCCAGTGGGACGGGGCGGCCCGCATCCTGGTCTTCAGCATGCGCACCGGAGCCGTCGTCGCGCGCCGAGCCTTCGCCGCGGGGGCGTGCGGCTACGTCACCAAGGCGAGCCCGCCGCGCGCGTTGCTGGCGGCGGTGGCGGCCGTGCTGCGCGGCGAGCGGGCGATGAGCGCCGACATCGCCCACGCCATCGCCCAGGACGAGGTGGCGGGCGGGCGCTCGGCCGTCGACGCGCTGAGCCCGCGGGAAGTCGAGATCCTGAGCCTGACCGCGGGGGGGATGACGGCGCAGGCCGTGGCCGAGGCCCTCTGCTTGAGCCTGAAGACGGTGCACAACAACCTGTCCGGGATCCGCGCCAAGCTCGGTGCCCGAACGGATGCACACCTCGTCTGGATCGCCGTGGGCGCCGGGCTCGTGTGCCCGCCCGAAGAGCTGGCCGGCAGGGCGTGACGGGGACCGCGCGCATCTGTCTGAGTGACGGATGATCCTTCCCGACATCCATCGCTGAACTAAGCGCCGCGTTTAATCCGCGCCGATGCGTGCGTGAGGGCACTCCGCGATTGCATGTCACCATCTACTTTGCCATCGCGGCACGAAATGATGCGTGAAGTCACGGTTGGTGATTTTGCCGAGACTGCGGATTAAACGACGATTACATGGAGAGGGCGTCTCTGCTCTTGGTCGGCGCGGTGCGCCGGTCGCGGGCCGGTAGGGAATAACCGTGCGCCGATGGCCGTGTGGTCGATCGTGGATCTCCCGTCGGTCGTCGGCTCTCGCCCCGCGGACGAGGCGCGCATCACCGCGCAGGCAGATCGGATCGGAGATTGAATCGGGAGGCTCGCCATGACTGTCGGACAAGCGATGACCCGTGGAGCGATCATCGGCCTGATCGCGCCGTTCATCTGCATCCATGCGGCGCTGGCAGCCGCGTTCACGGGGACGGGCGGCGGCCCTGAGACCACGATCAACGCGCCGTACCGCTCGTCGGTGGGGCAGACGGTGCCGCCCGGCGCGGGGGCCGCGCCGCTGCACGATCCGCGGGAACGGACGCGACGGCAGAAGGACCTCGACGCGGTCCTCGGCAGCGTCTGCGACAAGTGCTGACGCCGTCGCGACAGGTCCGCCTCGAACATCGACCGACACGAACGGGAACGAGCATTTGCGTCCTCCGCACGACATCCGAATTCTCAGCCAGGTGCGCTGCCACCTCGGTGAAGGACCGAGCTACGATCCGCGCACCGGGACGGCGTGGTGGGTCGATATCCTGGAAGCGCGCCTGTTCGAGAAGCCGATCGCCAGCGCCCAGAAGGCGCTCGTCCACGTCCTGCCCGTCCAGGTCAGTGACATCGCGGCGATCGACGGCGCCCACCAGCTGCTCTCGGCGGAGGACGGTCTCTACGTCCGGTCGATCCGGGACGGGGATATCCGGATGCTCTGCCCCCTTGAGGAGGATCTGCACCACAACCGGTCCAACGACGGCCGCGTCCATCCGAGCGGCGCGCTGTGGATCGGCACGATGGACCGCGACGCCACCAAGGGGCGCGGCTCGATCTATCACGTGGCCGGCACGAAGGTGCACCGCCTCTTCGGCGGCCTGACGATCCCCAACGGCATCAGCTTCTCGCCGGACGGCGCCACCGGCTACTTCGTCGATACCGACGTCGGCGTGCTTCACCGCGTCCCGCTCGATCCGAGGACCGGGCTGCCGCGGGGACCGGTCGAGATCCATTTCGACCACCGCGGCGGCGAGGGCGCGATCGACGGCGCCGCCGTGGATGCCGAGGGCCTGATCTGGACGGCGCGCTTCGGCGCCGGCTGCCTCGACGCCTACAGCCCCGCGGGCGAGCGGGTCCGCACCGTGTCGGTGCCGATGCGGCAGCCGACCTGTCCGACCTTCGCGGGACGCGATCTCGACCGCCTGCTGGTCACGTCCGCCTACGAGGGCATGGACGTGGCGGACCGCGCCGAGGATCCGGAGCATGGCCGGACGATCCTGATCGACGTGGGCGCGCGGGGGCTGCTGGAGCCGGCCTTCCGGCTCTGCGCCTGACCAGGCCGGACCGCGGTTCTCGCCCGCCCTGGCCCGACATCAGCCGGCGCGTCGAAGCGCAACACCCAGGAGACTCTATGACCGACGCGGGCGAGCGCCCCTATCAGCCGATCGAAGCCTACGCCCTCCTGAGCAACTGCGAGGGGTGCGCGCTCGTCGCCCGCGACGGATCGATCGACTGGGCCTGCCTGGAGCGCTTCGACGCCGACCCGGCCTTCTCCCGGCTGCTCGACCGCCGGCGCGGCGGCCATTTCTCCATCCGCCCCGAGGGGCGGTACGAGACGGCGCGGCAGTACCTGAGCCGCAGCAACATCTTGGAGACCACCTTCACCACCCCGGACGGCTTCGTGACCCTGCACGACTTCATGGTCGGGCCTGAGGGCGGCCCGCACCGGCCGCTCCTGGTCCGGCTCGTCAGTGGCGTGTCGGGCCGTGTTCCGATGGTGGTCGCCTACCGGCCGCTGGCGGGCTTCGCCGAGTCCTTCGCGCCGCCGGAGATCGCGGGCGGCCGGGTGACGGCACCGGGATGCCCGGGCCTCGTCGCGGATGTCGAACTCGTGCGGGACGGCGCCGGGGCCGCCGCGCGGTTCGTCCTCGAGGGCGGGCAGGCGCGGAGCTTCAGCCTCTACGGCGGTGCCCTGCCGGACGCCTCGCCGGACGCGCGTGCCCTGATGGAGCGGACGCGCAAGGCTTGGGTGCTGTGGACGCAGGACGCCGCCTACACGGGACCGCTCGCCGATGAGCTGATCCGGTCGGCGCTCGTGCTCAAGGCGCTGACATACGCGCCCACCGGCGCGATGGTCGCGGCGGCCACGACCTCCCTCCCCGAGGAGATCGGGGGGATCCGCAACTGGGATTACCGGTTCTGCTGGATCCGCGACGCGTGCCTGTCCTTCTACGTCCTGAAGAAGTTCGGCATGCTGCGCGAGGCCGAGGCCTTCTTCGGGTTCGTGTCCGACCTCTGCGCGCGGGCGGAGGGGCGGCTGCGGCCGCTCTACAGCGTCTCGGGCGAGGTCGACCTCGCCGAGACCACGATCGCGCATTTCGAGGGCTGGCAGGGCAGCGCGCCGGTGCGGGCCGGCAACGAGGCCGCCGCGCAGCATCAGGCCGACGCGTACGGGCAGGTGCTCGACCTGCTCTACCTCTACACACGCCTGGGCGGCACGCTCCCGGAGGCGATGCTCGGGCACGGCGCCCGGCTGGCCGACATCTCCGCCGCGCACTGGCACCGCCCCGACGCCGGTCTCTGGGAGCCGCGCAAGCCCGAGCAGCGCTACCTCCACGCGGCGATCATGAACTGGGTCGCCCTGGACCGGGCGATCCGCCTGTTCGGCCCGCGCGAGACGTGGTGCCGGGAGCGCGACCGCATCGTCGCCTGCGTGAACGGCCCGGGGATCCACCGGGACGGCTACTACCCGCAATATCTCGACGGTGACGACGTCGACGCCGCCCTGCTGATGGCGCCCCTGGTCGGCTTCCCGGTCGACGAGGCCGCCTTCGCCCGGACCGTGGACGTCGTCATCGAGCGCCTCGGCCACGGCCACCTCGTCTACCGCTACCGGAACGACGACGGCCTGCCCGGCCACGAGGGCACCTTCCTGCTCTGCGCCTTCTGGCTGGTCGACGCGCTGCTCTGGCTCGGCCGGGACGCGGAGGCGCGGCTGCGCTTCAACGCCCTGCGCGCCCTCCAGAACGACGTCGGCCTCTACGCCGAGGAGGTCGCGCCGGACGGCGCTTTCCTGGGGAACTTCCCCCAGGCCTTCAGCCATCTCGGCTTCATCCACAGCGCCCTGATGCTCGACCTGTTTGACCACGGCGGTCGCGCGGCGGTGCAGGGCACCTACGCCGACCGGTCCCTGCGCGAGACGGCGCTGCGCCGGACACCGACCCTGGGCGGCCCCGACTGATCGCCGCCCGCCATCCGCCCGTCCGCTGTCGCCACCCCTCATTCAGCACAGGAGTGCCCATGTCCCGATCGAGCCGTCACGAAGCCCGTCTCCTGAGCGTGGACGAGGCCGATCTCGTCGCGCGCTCGCATCACCCCAGGCTCGGTGAGGCCGATGACGGCGGCTTGGCGGAGCTGGTCGCGCGTCTTCGGGCAAGCCGCGACCGTGCGCGGGATATCTCCCGCCGGCAGCGCCGCGAGCTGCGCGGCAAGGCCGCCCCGTCCGGCGCGCGCGCCGCGACCGACAATACCGGGACCCGCCGGAAGGCCGCGGTGCTGGCAGCCGCGGTGAAGCGCGCCAGCAAGGAGAGCGAGCGCAGGCGGAACGCCCGGGCGCGCGGTCGCCTGGTCACGAGCTCCCGCAGGGCGCTGGCGATGAAGCAGGCCGCCGGCGATCACGGTCTCGCGCGACCGACCTCGCGCACCGCGCACGATGGCATGCAGGCCGTTCCGAACGACAGCCTCGCGCCGTCGGGCGCCCTCGACAGCGCGGGACACGAGATCGCGCGGCGGCGCGGCGGCGGTCCGCGGTAGCGCCAGACCCGGACGGCCGCCGCGGGCGCTCCGGGCTCGGCCCTTGCACACCGGCGTCGGCTTCCGCGCCATCTCACCGGTAGCGGACGGGCCGGATCCGCGGCGCGCCTCTCTTCCGGCCGCGGCCGGTCACGGGCGCGGACCCCCGCCTCGCGGTGCGCGCCGGCGCGGATCCCGCGAGATCCCTGTCGCGGCTCTCACGCGAACCTCGCGGACGCGCCCGTCATGGAGCGACAGGAGACGTCGGTCCTGGCAGGGTGGGATCCGATCGTGGCCCCGGGCCGTAGCGGAGCGCGCCCGGACCAGGCGCGCATGAGGATGTTGTCGATGCGGGGCGCCGCGCTGATTTTCGGGACACTTCTCGTCATCGCGACCTTCGTGTGGTTCATGTACTTCGTCCCCCTGGGATGTGCGATGAACACGACGGGGTGCCGGGAGACCTTCTCGGTCTGGAGCGGCGGCGGCCTGGTCCATTTCTGGGCGCCGCTCCTTGTCGCAGGCGCGGCGATCCTTTTCGGATTGTCCGGCTCCAGGTAGATCGGCGGTATTCGCGCATTGCGAGGCAGGGCCGCCGACGCTCCGGTCGTCGACGGATCTGGTCAGCGGCGACGAGAGGGTCGTCGATGAACGTCTAGACGGCCGTGCAGCCGTTCCGGTGATCCCGCCCCTCGGTCAGGGGTCAGCTTGCCGGCGGGACCGGGCCGTGCGAGGTGTCGCACGCGACGATGCCTGACGTGAGTTGATCCGCCGATCGCATGAGCCTCGCCGTCGACCCGACCCGCGCCCGAACCCCGATGACCGCCGATCTGCACCGCGGCTATCGCGGCCGGGAGGGCGACCGACGGGCCGCGCGGGATGCCGGTCGATACCAGTTTCGGCGTCGGACAATCCCCGCGACCCGGCGAAAACGCGACTGGGCCGCCCATCGCAACATCGTGCCGGCGCCTGCCGGAGGAACCGCGTCCCGCGAGGCGGGACCGTTCGCCAAGACAGGGGATGTCTGGGAATGATCATCTGGTCCGGCTGGGGAATGCTGACGGCGCTGATCGCGGCGGCGGGCCTGATCGGCAGCGTGCTGCTCGATCCGGCGCTCACCCGCCTGGGCGTCCCGACGCCCACGGGCGTCATCCTGGTGTGGGTGGTGGCGGCCGGCTTCAACTGGTGGCTCGGCACCCGGCTGAACGGCAGGCCGGGCCGCGAACTGCTCGACCCGCGCACGGGGCAGACGGTGATCCTGCGCCCGCGCCACACCCTGTTCTGGATCCCGATGCAGTACTACTCCGTGCTCATGGTTCTGCTCGGTCTGCTCGCCGTGATCGGCGCGATGCACGCCGGCTCGCCGGGCCGGCCTGTCTGACGGGCGAGCGCCGCGCCGCGGGTGCGCGGCCGCGACCTCTCCGAGGCCTCTCCGGCGCTCGACGCCGCGGCGCAGGGATGAAGCCCGTGGCAGTCCTAGGGGCAGTCCGGAGCGTCCGGAATCGCGTCGAAGGCCTGCGGTCCCGGCTGTGCTCGGGGGCGGACGACGACGCGGACCGTGACCCGACAGTCACCCGCCCGGACGCGGTAGCGCTCCCCGTCGACGCGCTCGACTGCATCGATCGGACGCGATCCCAGCACCCGCGCGGCCGCCTCCGCGACGGCCTGGACTTCACGCACGCGTTGCCAGGACGGCGGCAGGGCGGCCTGGGAAGTCGTCGGAAGCAGCGCGAGCCCCGTCGCGCTTAGCCAGCGCCGCGCGGCCATCATGCCCGGGCCTCCCGGGTCCTGGCGGGAGCCGACACCGGCGCCGGGACAGCCGCCTGGATCGGCCGGACCGCGAAGAGCCGAAGGCGTCGGCGCGTGAGCGTCTCTCCGTTCATGCGGCGGGGACGAACCTCACCTGACCGCGAAGACGGAGGCCGGTGCCCCGTAGCGCCGGTCCCAGCCTTCCCACGCGACGTCGGTCGGTCCCACGGCGAAGTCGACGACCCGCCAGCCGTTTCCGTCCTGGCGCAGCAGCGCGGCGTAGTCGTTCGAGTCTAGATCGTCCGCGGCGCGAGGGAGGGGGCGGCCGTCGGGCCGCTGCATCCGCGCGAAGAGGAAGGCCCAGGGGCCGACTTGGTTCAGGGCGTGCACGACGAACTGCACCGGCTGTCCCCGCCCGGCCTCCGCAGGGCCCCGGGCGACATCGAGCAGGACGCGCCGCGCTGCGCCCTGCGGGGTCTCCGTCCCGGCCTGTGCAGGCTGTCGCGTGCCGTCGCCGCAGGGCTGCCAGGTTCTCTGGGCGCCGGTGTCGGCCGGGCGTCCGTGGCACCAGCCCGCGGCGGCGAGCCGGCGATCGAGGCCGTCGCGCCGTTCGCAGGCAACCTGCGTGCGCGGATCGTCGCCGGAGCCGCCGCGGCAGAGGCCGTTGGCCGTGGTCCAGTCCCGGAGAAGCGCCGCCACCGGCTCGGCGCGCGTCGCCGTCGGCGCCGCGATCATCAGGGCGCAGAGCGCGCCGACGCGCCGTGTTCGCCGGGTCCGGTCTCTCCGGCTTTCGCAGGGCGCGCGGCCATCACCGGGGAGGCCGCCATCGGCCCGCGCGACGGCGTGGCGGGCCGGAGCAGCAGATTCGCGCGTCTCCGCACCGGCGTCACCCGACCGCTCGCCAGTGCCCGGACCGCCGATGGACCTTCCGTGTCCCCCTGTCATGCCCTGAAATCCCTGCCTGCGCCGGTCTCACGTCAGCCTTGAGCAGACCAGACCGAGTTCCGCGCGCGTCCCGCGCGGGACGATCGGCACGATCGTCGCGCTCATGTTGGGCACGCGGCGAGACCTGTCGAGGGGATCGGCGCCGCCGCGGGTCGGAGCGGGTGGGCCTCCGCGGCGCTGCACGGCCGGGTGGCGATCCCACCGCCGGCACCGCCGAGACGGGAGCGTCCCGCCGCGAACAGCCGCGCTCGTCGCCGGCAACCCGTTGCACCGGGCGCTGTTGGGTCCCCGGGGGTGGTTTCCGTATGGCGCGTCGCATCCTGATCACCGGCGCCAGCATCGCCGGCAATACGGTGGCTTGGTGGCTCGGCCGCAGCGGCTTCGACGTGACCGTCGTCGAGCGCGCGCCCGCCTTCCGGGACGGTGGGCAGAACGTCGATGTGCGCGGCGTCGGTCGCACGGTGCTGCGCCGGATGGGTCTGGAACGGGCCGCCCTCGCCAGCGGCACCGGCGAGGAGGGCACGGCCTGGATCGACGGCCGGGGACGGGTCGCCGCGCGGTTCGACGTCGCCGGGGCCGAGGGTGATGGCCCGACCGCCGAGATGGAGATCCTGCGCGGCGACCTGGCGCGCCTTCTCTACGAGCCGGCCCGGGAGCGGGCCCACTATCGCTTCGGCGACCGTGTGGCCCGCCTCGCGGAGGACGGGGACGCGGTCGCCGTCACCTTCGCGGGCGGCGAGACGGAACGCTACGACGCGGTGGTCGTGGCGGAGGGCGTCGGCTCATCGACCCGCGAGCTCGTCTTTCCCGGAGAGAACGCGCCGCGCTGGATGGATCTGACCATCGCGTACTTCACGATTCCCAGAATCCCCGGCGACGACCGGATGTGGCGCTGGTTCAACGCCACGGGCGGCCGCAGCATCTCGCTGCGGCCGGACCGGCACGGCACGACGCGCGCGATGCTGACGCTCCGTCAGCCGCCCGGCGGCGAGCAGGACGGGGATATCGCTCGCCAGAAGGCGTTCCTGCGGGCGCGGTTCGCCGGCGCCGGGTGGCAGGCCGGGCGCGTCGTGGCCGGCCTGGACGCGGCGGACGATTTCTACCTCGACGTCCTGCGCCAGGTGAGGATGAAGCGCTGGTCGTCCGGACGCGTCGTGCTCACAGGCGACGCGGCCTGGTGCGCGACGCCCCTCGCGGGCATCGGCACGACGCTGGCCGTCACCGGCGCCTGCGTGCTGGCCGGTGAGCTGGCGCGCGCCGACACGGTCGCGGCGGGCTTCGCGGCTTACGAGCGGGTCATGCGCCCGTATGTCGAGAGGGCGCAGGGTGTCCCGAAGCTCGCGCCGAAGCTCATGAACCCGCGCACGCGGATCGGCATCCGTCTCCTTCACGCGGCCCTGAACGTCGCGAGCAGGCCCGCCGTTCGCCGCGTCACCGCGAAGCTGTTCGATGGGCGCTCCGAGGAGCCCGATGTCTCCGCTTACGTCGGTCGATTGGCCTGAATCGGCTCCTCGGCACACACGCTCCGGGCGGTTCCACATCGCGCGCTCGGATCGCCACGGCTCGGTTCACTGCGGGGTCTGACCTTGGCTCAGGAACGACGGCGTCCGTTGTCGGGGCCGCCTCTCCCGACAAGACCGGCTGTGCCGGCGGGGGAAAGTCCTCCCTAGAATTGTGAGATCAATGTCTGTTGTTTCATGAATCGGATCCCTGTCGGGTCTCGACGCGCGCGAGCATGTCGAGGGCATCACCGATCGCGGCGAACTCCGCGGTGTTGTCGAAGATGCACCACGCGCGTCGGCCGAGGGCCTTGTGCGCTCCGAGGCGCTCGGCCATCCGGGACAGGACGCGCGGTTCGTACGCCGAGTAGTACATGCGCGGCGAGCCGTGGAGCCGATAGTAGACGAGGTCCGGCCAGCCACCGGGCATGCCGGCGTTCCGGACCGGCGCGGGGTCGGCCGCGACACGGGCGATCGCGAGGCCGACGAGCAGGCGGTCGACATCTTCTGTGAACCACGTGGCGTGGCGCGGCTCGCAGACGATGTCGCCCGGGAAGCGCCGCCGGAATCCCGATAGGAAGGTCGCCGCGGACGGGCTGTCGAAGGCCAGACTCGGTGGGAGCTGGAGCAGCAGCGGCCCGAGTTTTGTCCCGAGGCCCGTGACCTCCCCGAGGAAGCGCGCGAGGGGCTCATCCACGCCGATGAGGCGCCGCTCGTGCGTGATCGATCGCGGCACCTTCACGGCGAAGCGGAACCCGTCCGGCACCGCCGCAGCCCATCTCGCGTAGGTCGTCGCCCGATGGGGCTGATAGAAGGCGGTGTTGATCTCGACCGCGGAAAAGCGCTGTCCGTACCGCTCCAGATGGCTGCCCGCCTCTGGGAACTGCGGCGCGTAGGCCTTGGGCAGGCTCCAGCCCGCGGTTCCGACGGCGATGGCGTCTGATGGATGCATGGAATACCGCTCGGGGCCGAAGCCATGCCGGCCCGACCGGCGATCGGTAGACCGGGATCTGCGCGCATGCGAGCGCTCGACGAGGTGTTCGACCGTCTCCCGCAATCCGCATTCCGGCGACGCTTCCGGCTGGCGATCGCCGATCGGGTCTACCTGCGAGAGAAGGGGCTCCCGACGGTCTTGGACCACGCGCGGGACTTCGTGCGGCGACGCCTCGCGTCCGCCGAGCCGAGGAACGACGGCAAGCAGACGCCCTTTCGTGGTCATCCCGTCTTCACGGCGCAGCACGCGACGGCAACCTGCTGCCGCGGTTGCCTGGCCAAGTGGCACGCGATCCCCGCCGGCCGGGCATTGACCGCCGTCGAGCAGGCCCACGTGGTCGCCGCGATCGCGCGCTGGCTGCGCTCCGAGGACCCCGAGGCCGCCTGAGCCGCGCGCCAGGCCGGGCGGCCGGCGCCGCCGAGACGGGGCAAAGTCGGCGTCGCGGACGAACGCCGCGATCCTGTCACTCCCGCCGGGGCGCTTCAGGCCCGGCGGCGTGCCGCTGCCGGTCGCGGCGTCCGGGCCACACGGCCCCGCCGCTTCTCCCGCTCCGCGGGCCGCTTGGTCTTCGCCCCTCCGGCGTTCGCCTCGTCCCTCCCCTGCCCTTGCCACGCGGCGTGCGCGTCGAGGAAGCGCCGGCACGCGTCGAAGTCCGTCTCCGCGTCCGGCGGGCACGGGATGCCGCGCTGCTGGGCGAGGCTGCGTGCGTAGCCGACCATCGCCGCGCTCGGGCTCCGCCGGCCGTCTGCGCGGCCGGCGTCGTCCTCCTGCCCGGCACGCGGCCCGGCATGGGTGTCGAGGAACGCGCGGCAGACGCTGATGCTGCTCCTGCAGCCACGCGGCAGCGTCACGCCCTTCCGCTCGGAAAGGCTCACGGCGAACGCCACCATGGCCGGCGTCGGCGGCCGCTGGTCGCCCGGACCGGCCGGGATCAGGCTCGGATCGAGGCTGACCGTCGGCGCCTGCGCGATCGCGGTGATCAGGTCGTCGAGGCGGGCGCGGGTGCGCTGGCGGAAGGCGGTCGCGCGCGCGACCGCCTCGGCGCGCGTGGCCGCCCGTCCGATCTCGGCGAGCTCCGCCTCGAACATGGCGCGCCCGACCGGATCTCCGTAGGCCGGGAACACGCTGCGCACCGCGCTTACGAATCTCAGGCCGACCTCGGTGACCTCGATGGCCGGATCCTTGCCGGTAGACAGCGTGATGTAGCGGCTCTTCAGGAGCTTGGGCAGGATCGTGTCGCGCGTCGCGGCCGTGCCCAGACCCTTCGGCTCGTTCGGGTTGGCGGGGTTCTCCAGGGCGCGCTTGGCGGCCGGATCGTCCACTTGGTCGATCAGCCGGCCCATCACCACCGGCAATTCGCCTCGGGTGATCCGCCGCGGCGGCTCGGTCTTCGCGGTGGCGATCTCCGCCGTCGCGGCGGAGGCGCCCTCGCCGTCGGTCACGAGCGGCAGGCGGGTGGCGGTGGCTTCCGCCTCGCGCTTGGTCTTGCCGGGCACGGCATCCGTTTCGAGCTCGGCCTCGCTGCCGTAGAGCGCGCGCCAGCCCGGCGCGCGCACGACGCTTCCGGAGACGGCGAACCGCCTCACGCCCAGCGGTGTCGCGACATCCGCCGTGACGCTCGTGCGCGCGTCGACCCCGTCGGGCAGGTGCGCGGCGAGATAGGCCTTCGCCACGAGTTCCCACAAGCGGAACTGATCGGTGCTGAGACGGCCGCGCTCGGGCGCCTTGCGCAGGGGCACGATGGCGTGGTGCTCGCCCGGATCCGCGACGTAGTGGCCCTTCAGGCCGCGACGGATCAGCGGCGCAGCGTCGCGCGGAACGACTGTGCTCAGGTCGGTCAGGACGGTCGTGACGGCCGCGATGATCGCGGCGGCATCGCCGGCCTGGCCCTCGGGCAGGTGCTCCGACTCCGTGCGCGGGTAGCTGAGGTACCCCTGATCGTAGAGGTCCTGAGCGATGCCGGCCGTGTGCTGCGGGTCCCAGCCGAACCGCTTGGCGCAGCGTCGCGCCAGGGTGTCCTTCGAGAACAGCCGGGGCGGCGCGCGCCGGACATCCCTGTGCGCGACCGCCAGAGGGCCCGACCACGTCGCCGCGGCGGACCGGATCGTCTCAGCGACCGCCGCATCGAGGATCCGCTCCTTCGGGGCGTGCCAGAGGGTGATCTCCGCGCCTGCATGGGTCCTAATGTGCAGCGCGACCTTGAAGAAGTCCTGCGGCACGAAGGACCGGATCCGCTCCTCCAGGTCCGCCAGGATGGCGAGGGTCGGCGTCTGGACGCCGCCGAAGCGCCAGGGCTCCCGGAAGGCGGGCGGGTGCAGGCGCAGCGAGATCGCCCGCGTGCCGTTCAGGCCGAGATGATAGTCCTCGTACTGCCGGCAGAGCGCCTCGAGATAGGCGGCGTAGTCGCGCTCGCCCGAGGCGGGATCCTTGGCCAGGGCCGCGAAGGCGCGTCGGATCGAGACCTCGTCGAGCGCGCCGAGCTTGAGCCGGTCGACCCGGCCGTTCCAGCCGAGATGCTCGAGCACTTCCCACGCGATCATCGAGCCCTCGCGACCCGGATCCGTGGCGATGATCACGCGGTCCACGCCGCTCAGCGCCTGCCGGATCGCGGCGATCTTCGGTGCGTGCGACTGCCCGGACCGGTTCGTGCCGTAGCCGACCGGGATCGTGGGAAGGACGATCGGGAGGAGGTCGAAGCGCCAGGGCTTCCACTCGGGCCGGATGCTGCCCGGCTCCTCGGCCGACAGCAGATGTCCCTCGGCGGCCACGCAGACCGTGCTCGGCGAGCGGAAGAAGCGCTGCAACTGGCGCATCGCCGAGGGCTTCTCGAAGAAGAACAGCGTGCGACCGGAGCTCGGAGATGACATGTCGCTGACCGCTCGGGCTGTCGCCGCGCCTGACCCAGGGTTCACATTTTGTTCCAGACGGGCTCGGGACGCAACTGGCGCCTTGAGAGGGGAAGCCGTGGGGAAGCCGGCGGCGTGTCGCCCTCCCCAGGCACACCGGCCGGCGCCGCGATGCTGGAGCGGCGCTCGTACCTGTGCGCCGGGCTCGCCCGCGGCGGCGACCCGGAATACCTCCGTGGCCGGATTCCCGCCTGTGGCTGGTGCGTCGCTGTCGACCCGCGCACCGTCCTCCGAAGGCTCCGGGCACGCGCTCGCGCGCTGAGGGTTGCCCGCCCCGGGTGTCTGCCGAGACCAGCAAGCCTTCAGCGGGCACGGCACCGAGCCCCGGTCGCCGGCCTAGCCGGCCGCGTGCGCCGAGCCGGGCTTGTTGCCGTGAATGAGGTCCCGACCCGCGTAGATGCCGCCCACGACCTGCAGATCGAGACGCTCCGCATCGCGGCGCCGGACCTCCGCCAGGATCGCGCTGGCCGCTTCCGGCTCGGCTCCGGTCGTCAGGAGCGCCTGCTCGCCGAGGAGCAGAGCCGACTCGACCGTCTCGCGGATCTGGTAGGCCACGCCCGCCTGGATCAGCTCGACCGCGTGTTCGCGATCCCGGGCGCGCGCCAGCACGGGCACCAGGGGGAACTCCGCCTTGGCGATCTCCGCGACGCGTCTGGCCATCGCGGTGTCGTCGACGCAGATCAGGATCGCCCGCGCCGTCGCAGCGCCGGCCGCGTGCAGAATGTCGAGGCGGGTGCCGTCACCGTAATAGACCTTGAAGCCGAATCCCTCGGCGAGACGGATGTTGCTCGGGTTCGTGTCGATGATCGAGACCGAGCAGCCCTGCGCGATGAGCGGCTGACTGGCGATCTGGCCGAAGCGGCCGAACCCGACGATCAGGGCGCTGCCCACGAGGTCCTCGGGCGCCTCGACGCCGTCGATGGACGGGACGGCCTTGGGACCGAGACGATCGAAGGCGACGACCATCAGCGGCGTGATCGCCATCGACAGGATGATGGTGGCTGTCAGGACGGCGTTGGTCGTGCTGTCGATGATGCCCGCGCTCGCGGCGGCCGCGTACAGCACGAAGGCGAACTCGCCGCCCTGCGCCATCAGGGCCGCGCGTTCCAGCGACTCGGCGTGCGAGGCGCGCAGCACCCGGGCCACGCCGTAGATGAGCAGGCCCTTCACGGTCATGTAGGCGGCGACGCCCGCCAGGATCAGGCCGGCATTCGCGGCGATCACCGTCAGGTCGAGGGACATCCCGACCCCGAGGAAGAACAGGCCGAGCAGGATGCCGCGGAACGGCTCGACATCGGCCTCCAGCTGGTGACGGAAGCTCGACTCCGAGAGCAGGACGCCGGCCAGGAAGGCGCCCATCGCCATCGAGAGGCCGCCGAGCTGCATCGCGAGGGCCGAGCCGAGCACGACGAGGAGGGCCGCGGCCGTCATGACCTCGCGCGCCTTGGCGGCGGCGAGGAGGCGGAACAGCGGGTTGAGCAGCCAGCGCCCCGCGGCGACGAGCGCGCAGACCGAGAGCAGGGCGATGGCGACCGTGACCGCGCGCTCCGTCGCGCTCGCGGCGCTCCCGCCCGGCGCCAGAAGCGCGACGGCGGCGAGGAGCGGCACGATGGCGAGATCCTCCAGCAGCAGGATCGCCACGATGCGCTGACCCTTCGGCGTCGAGAGCGCGCCGCGCTCCTCCAGGAGCTGCATGACGATCGCGGTGGAGGTCAGCACGAAGCCGGTCCCGGCCACGAAGGCGACGGTGATCGAGAAGCCGAGGGCGAGTCCGACCAGGGTGAGGGCGGCGATGCAGGCGCCCACCTGGGCCAGGCCGAGCCCGAAGATCGCGCGGCGCATGCCCCAGAGCCGGGACGGCTCCATCTCCAGCCCGATGATGAAGAGGAACATCACGACGCCGAGCTCCGCCACGTGGAGGATGGCGTGGGCGTCCGTGAACAGGCCGAGCCCGAAGGGCCCGATCGCCAGTCCGGCCAGGAGGTAGCCGAGGACCGATCCGAGGCCGAGCCGCTTGAACAGCGGGACGGCGATGACGCCGGCCGCCAGGAGGGAGACGACCTGGACGAGTTCGCTCGCGGCACCGGATGCTTCGACGGCCATGGCGGGGTCCTTACGTGGGTGCACTGGCGCCCCGCGGCCCGTGCAGGGCCCCGACGTCGCGCCGATGGATCCATCTTGAGCGAAGCACGCGCAATCAGAAATGGAAACTATCGAAACGGATCGTTTCCATGAGCACTCATCGTGCGGCCTGCTCTGACGCGCGATCCGGAGCGAGGCCCCTCGTCCGGATCACGGAGGGGTGTGCTGAGAGGCTGGCGCGGCGACGGGTCTCTGCGCGCGGGGGCTCTGCCGGATCCGGGAGCGGTGTCCGCACACGCGGACGACCGCGCCCGTCAGCGTCCGGGGTCGAAGAAGACGGGCGATTGACAGCCGATTTCTGGCGCCCTATACGGCGCCTCCCGACGCGGTGCCCGGCCAGGGCGGGCCGCTCGGACGGACTTCCACTGAAGACTGCAAGCAACGGTCGGCGAGCGCCGAGTAGTTTTTTGTTGATCTTCAAATGGCACTTGTGTAAACAGGCGCCGTTCTTTGACAAGTGAATACGGGAAAGAGAAGCGTGGACGGCGCTTGTCCTTGCGGGTCCGGCGAGAGCCGGATCAACGAGAGAAGCGAGCTGTCTAACGCTTCGGAAGCTCACACATCCGGGTAGTGATGCCGGGATGATTGTGAGCCTCTGTCAAGTAGTTGTGATCAGCTTAGATCAATCTCTTCAACGTGAGAGTTTGATCCTGGCTCAGAGCGAACGCTGGCGGCAGGCTTAACACATGCAAGTCGAGCGGGCCCTTCGGGGTCAGCGGCGGACGGGTGAGTAACGCGTGGGAACGTGCCTTCTGGTTCGGAATAACCCTGGGAAACTAGGGCTAATACCGGATACGCCCTTTTGGGGAAAGGTTTACTGCCGGAAGATCGGCCCGCGTCTGATTAGCTAGTTGGTGGGGTAACGGCCTACCAAGGCGACGATCAGTAGCTGGTCTGAGAGGATGATCAGCCACACTGGGACTGAGACACGGCCCAGACTCCTACGGGAGGCAGC
>NZ_FNVI01000082.1:0-1176 GCF_900107945.1 Methylobacterium sp. 190mf
TCGAAATGAACAACGGAAGAGTGGAGAATCTTCTCCTTTACTTCTTGTATAAAAGGCTGCAATTGAGAAGCGAAAGATTTTGTATGATTGACCAGGGTTCCTTCGCTGATAGAATGGCCAAAACAGTCTTGAAAGAATTCTTTTGTTCGTTGCAAAGAAATGCACTGATAATGTGTTAAATACGGAATCAGTCTTTTTATATTCGGACCATATTGTACAGAACGAGACACTGTAAAAGGAAACTGGGATTCTTGGATAGTATGACAATGAGGGCATTCTTTTTGTTCTACTTTGTGTTCCGTTACTTCTATCTGGATAGGTGGTAAATCATATACTTGGCGAATGCGGTATCCTTTCACAGGTTCGTGGTGTAAGGACGTGTTACAACAAGTACAATGCGTAGGAGAATAGGTAATCGTATGGTCCGGAGTCGTTGTCAAATGAAGGGTATGCCCTTTGTGGCCCAACTGGCCACCGGTTGGATTTGCGCAAACTTTTTGTAACAGGTTTACGCAAACCATCTGTAGAAGGTGGTTTATGACTATTTGTAGAGTTTTTTTTTGAAGCATGTTCTAGTTCTTGAATCCGTTTTTCTAACTTAGAGAATGTTTCTTCAAATAAAGAAATAACAGCTTCAGGTCCTTTTTTATATGCATCTAAAATGATTTTTCGATCGACCATCCTATTCACCCCCCTGTTTGATATACTCAGTATTTACAAATGGGAGGCATATGAAACTAGTAAAATTAAAAAAAGACACCAAAAGGTGGCTGAGTAGTTACGCTTTTTCATTTATTTCATGTTTCATGTTAATGATTAGTAGTTTAAAATCATTTTTGAGGTTTAAACTTTTTTTACTTACATAATCGTTATAACGATCCCGAAAATCAAGTTCAGATGATTGATCAAAATCTTTTATTTCAACATTCGTAATACTACGAGTGAATGTAACTTTTTGCCCTTCAATTTTATAGTTGTCATTTTCAAAAATATTGACTGGCAAGTGTACGGATTCATTCTTTTTGACACTTTTTATTGGTGTCTACTGGTATTTTGTTACACGATTGTCCTTTAGCTCACTACAAGCTCCTAACAGAGAAACTGATACGAGTATGAATAAAGCCCTTTTGGTTATCTTCAGTTTCGTAACCTCCCATTCTCTGTCCTACCGCCTTG
>NZ_FNVI01000041.1:0-30951 GCF_900107945.1 Methylobacterium sp. 190mf
CGCCACGGCCCGCGTCGATGGATGACCTCCGCCTTGAACAGGCCGATCACCGTCTCGGCGAGAGCGTTATCGTACGAGTCGCCAACACTGCCGACGGAGGGTTCGACGCCCGCCTCGGCCAAGCGCTCGGTGTAGCGGATGCTCACATATTGCGATCCGCGATCCGAGTGACAGACGAGGCCGCTGCCGGCGAAGGGGCGGCGCTCGTGCAGGGCCTGCTCCAAGGCATCGAGTACGAAGTCGGCCCGGGCCGAGCGCGACACACGCCAGCCCACGATCCGGCGGGCGAAGACGTCGATCACGAAGGCCGCATAGACGAAGCCGCCCCAGGTGGCGATGTAGGTAAAATCCGCCACCCATAGCCGGTTCGGGCATTCGGCCCTGAACTGTCGATTGACCCGGTCGAGCGGGCAGGCCGCCGCCGGATCGGGAACGGTGGTGCGAACCCTCCGCCCCCGGACGACGCCAGCCAAGCCCATCGTTCGCATCAGCCGGACCACCGTGCAGCGCGCCACAATGATCCCTTCGCGGGCGAGCTGCCGCCAGACCTTGCGCACGCCGTAGACCCGGAAGTTTGCCTCGTACACGCGCCGGATCTCGACCATGAGTGCCGCGTCCCGCTTGGCTCGAGCCGACAGCCTCCCGGGATCGGCTCGTCGCGCGGCATGGGCGTGGTACGTCGACGGGGCGATCGGCAGAACCTTGCAGATCGGCTCGACCCCGTAGAGCGCACGATGATCGTCGAGTGATCGCGATCATGACCGGAACCGGCGGTCGAGCTCCGCCTGGGCAAAATACGCGCTCGCCTTCCTGAGGATCTCGTTGGCCTGCCGGAGCTCGCGGTTCTCCCGCTCCAGCGCCTTGATCCGCTCGCGCTCATCCGTCGTCGGTCCGGCCCGCACGCTCCGGTCGCGCTCGGCCTGACCGACCCACTTGCGCAGCGTCTCGCCAGAGCAACCGATTTTGGCCGCGATCGACCGGATCGCGGCCCATTGCGAACCGTGCTCGTTCTCATGCTCCCGGGCCAGCCGGACTGCCCGCTCGCGAACCTCAGGGGAAAAGGGTGGGGTATGCTTCGTCATGGCTCCAGTCTCTCAACAGTTGGAGCCTCCGAAAATCCCGGGGCGATTCAAATGGGCTGGCCGGGATGGCTAGACGATGGGCGAGCCGCGCGGCCGGGGCCCCGCCGAGGGCGAGACCGAGGTGGCGCTGCAGGTCATGAAGGCGCCGCGAGCGTCGTGCGTGTGGTGCCGCGACATCCGGCGGGGTCTCGCTGAAGGTCCGGCGGGGGCAGGCGGGGTTGCGGCAGCGCAGACGGCGCAGCCGCACGCACAGGCCGACGCAGCGACCCTGGCAGGGCAAGTCGGCGAGGCGCCGCTCGTAGGTGCCGTGGACGCTATGCGACCGGTTACTGCAGGCGGGACAGCACGGTTCTGTCGACCGCGGCACCGCCAGCACCATCACGTGCTCAGGCTTGGCCGTGACGGCGACGACCCGCAACGAGGGCGGAATGAACGGGAGCAGGCGCTTGGGCATGGGCGGACTCGGGCGACCATCATCCTGGTCCGAATCCGCCGGTGGCACGCCGGGTCCCGGTCCGACCACCCCACCATACGAAGTGACGGAGAACCAGACTGGCGCCCTTTGACACCTGCGTCCCGGCCGAACCGCGGCACCGCCATCTTCATACTGGTTACGAACGCCATCGAGGCCCTGAACGCCACGCTGCGCCGGGCCGTGCGCGCCCGCGGGCACTTCCCGACTGACGAGGCCGCGCTGAAGCTGCTCTACCTGGTCTTGAACCGCTCCGAGAAGGCGTGGAAGATGGACCCGCGTGAGTGGGTCATGGCCAAGGCGCAGTTCGCCGTCATCTTCGGCGAGCGCTTCACCCGGGCCATGGCGGCCTGATGTTCAACCCGCCGCCCGCACACGGAATTCCTGACAATCCCTGGGAATGGCCGCCGAACGTTGAACGCCGTTCACTACGCCGCTTCAATACCGCGATGGGCTTCTTCGTCGGCCGAGGATTCGTCGGACGGATCGGCCTCCACGTCAGGCTCCTCCCCTGATCCCGCCGGGGCGGTGAAGAAGTCGCCGTTCCGGACAGCCTCGCCACCCGTCACCATCATACTCAGGTAGGTGTTGAGGGTGTTCGGCGCGACGTCCGGCAGCCGTTCGGCGATCTCGGCATGCGACAGGCCCTGAGGACCAGCACTGCCGAGGAGGGCCTTCAGCCGCCCTTTGGCCGAGTTCGCCCGCGGGCCGCGGGCCCCGCGCCGGCCGCCCTGCGTAGGCGAGGCTCGCTCGCCAACCGGCGCCCGCGATCCCTCGGACGGGTGAAGGAGCCCGGAAGCCTCCAGCGGAACGCCTTCCACAATCGAAGTCAGGGCAGCTTCGGCCGCACGCAGCTTCGTCAGCTCCGCCGCTATCCGCTCGTAATCACTCTGGAGAGCAGCCCTGCGCGCGCGGACGTCAACCAGCGCCTTCGATAAGGTGTTGTCCTCAGCCATCGGATGGTTCCACCGCAGCAATTTTCTCTTGGCAGGCATTGGTCATAGGACCCTTCCAGCGTCAACACCCCAGTGGGTCCTCACCAACTCGGGTCATCAAGCCAAGCCGAGTCCGATATTTACGGGCCGCATGCGCTCGGATAGGGCAGAGGACACACGCCCTGGACCCAGCCTCTGCCATTTCATGCTCACCCGAGCGCCATTTTCCGGCTCAGTCGACGTCAAGATCTGCGCCCCAGCAAGAGCATGCCTCTTGGTTCCCTTCGTGGCTCCCAGGTGGGACAGGGTGGTCCATATAGGACCCGCGATCAGGAAGTGGGGCGCGACGCGCTGCGACGCGAGAGCGAGATTTTGAAGAAACTCTACGGTCTGTATCGTCGCTGGGTGCGCACCGGCGCGGTTCGCGCGATTGGCAACCCGCTAATCCGGCTAGCAGTCCGCCGCGGCGTGCCGGCGGCGAACGATGTCGTCACCGCGGACGCGCAGATCGCCGTCCTGGCTCCGCATGTCGACGCGGCGTTCTACGCGAGCTGGTACGGGATCGCGGCCGACCCGGTGCGCGACTACCTCGTCCACGGCTGGCGCGAGGGCCGCGATCCGCGCCCCGACTTCGACTCCGCCGCCTACCTCGCCCGCTACCCCCACCTCGCCCGCGCCGGCATCAACCCGCTCCTGCACGCCATCGCGCGCCGCCGCGTCGGGGCCAGCGGAGCTAGCGGGGAGGGTGGGGCCGGCGGGGCTGACGCCCTGCCGAAGCCTGACACGGCCGAGGCCCACCGCCTCGCCCGCCGCCTCGTCGACGGCGCCTTCTACCTCGCCGGCAATCCCGACCTCGCCGCCGCCGGCGTCGACCCGGTCGACCACTACATGGCCTCGGGCTGGCGCGAGGGCCGCGAGCCGGCACCGCAATTCGACACCCTGGCCTACTGCCTCAGCCGCGAGATCACCTTCGCCACACAGAACCCGCTGGTCCACTACGTCCTCCACGGCGGACCCGCCCGCCCCGACCCGGACGCGGCACTCGCCCTGCGGGTGGCGACGCTCGCCCCCTACTTCGACGCCGCCCATTACCGGCGCCGCCTGCCCGGACCGCAGGCCGCGGCGCTGGCCGGGGCCTCGGACGCCGCGCTGCTGCGCCACTACGTGGCGGAGGGCTGGCGGGCGGGGGTCAGCCCGCGGCCGGACTTCGACCCGGCCGGCTACGTGCAGGCGCGGGCCGGCAGCCGGGCGGTCGCGGACGACCCGTTCTTCCGCTACGTGGCCGAGACCCGGCTCTCCGGGGGCGAGCCGTTCGCGGAGCCGCACCGGCTGAACCTGCCGGCGGTGGACGCGGACTGGTACCGGGCGACCTACCCGGACGTGGGCGGGCGCGAGCCGTTCCTGCACTTCGCCGAGGCGGGCTGGCGGGAGCTGCGCGATCCCGGCCCGGGGCGCTCGACGCTGGCGGCGCTGCTGCGGGTCTGCGGGCTGCGGCCGGCGCGGGCGCCGGTCGAGGACACGGGCTGGCTGGGGGCGATCGGGCGGGAGACCCTCGACCGGGACGCGCTCCTGGACCTGCAGGCGCGGCTGGTGGCGAGGCATTTCGACCACGGCTTCTACCGGGCGCGCTACGGCCTGTCCGAGGCGGAGGACGCGGTGCGCGACTACTGCGACAACGGCTGGCGGAAGGGCCGCAACCCCAGGCCTGACTTCAACGGCTGGGCCTACCGCGCGCATCATCCCTCTGCCGAGGCGACAGGCCTCGCGCCCTTCGTCCACCACCTCGCCCGGGCCCTGCTGCGGGGCGACGACCTCTCGAGCGAGGCCTTCGATCCACGCTACGGCGCGCCGCCGGCCGAGGAGGACGCGGACCTGTTCGAGCAGGGCCGCCTGATCGAGCCGCTCTTCGACGCGCCCTGGTACGTCAAGCGCTACCCGGACACGCGCGGCTTCGAGAACGGCCCGGCGATCCACTTCCTGTCCCACGGGCAGGAGGAGGATCGCGACCCGAGCAAAACCTTCTCGACCCGCTTCTACCGCCGGGCCTACGGGCACCTGCTGGGTCCCGGGGAGTCGCCGTTCCTGCACTACGTGCGCACCGGCCGGGCCGCCGGGCTGCTGGGCTGCCCTGAGGATCTCGGCACCTACCCGCCCATGGAGGCCCCCGCGGCCGACGCCTGGGACCGGCTGCCCCGGGCCCTGCCCATCGCGCAGGCCCGCGTCGTCGTCATCGTCCCGGTCTACAAGGGCCGCGGCGAGACCCTGCGCGCCATCCACGCCTGCCTGTCCGCGCCCCAGGCCACCCCCTTCACCCTGCTCGCCGTCAACGACCGCTCCCCCGACCCGCAGCTCAGCGCGGAGCTCGCCGCCCTCGCCGGCCGCGGCCTGTTCCACCTCGTCGAGAACGAGCACAACCTCGGCTTCGTCCGCTCGGTCAACCGCGCCCTCGGCCTGCGCCAGGGCCGCGCCGTCGTCCTGCTCAACTCCGACGCCGAAGTCTTCGGCGACTGGCTCGACCGCCTCGTCGCTCATGCCGAACCGCAGACAGACCCGCAGGCAGATCCTCAGGCCGGGTCCGGCGGGGAAGCGGGGGCAGAAGCGGGAATGGGCGCGGGGCTGCCCGTGGGCAGCGTCACGCCCTTGTCCAACAACGCCACGATCTGCTCCTACCCGCGCTTCAACGCCAACAACACCATGCCGCTCGAGATCGCCCGGCCCGACCTCGACCGCGTGGCCGCGCAGGTCAATCGCGGCCGCGCCGTGCCCGTGCCCACCGGCGTCGGCTTCTGCATGTACATGACCGCCGCCGCCCTCGACGCCGTCGGCGACCTCGACGCCGAGGCCTTCGGCAAGGGCTACGGCGAGGAGAACGACTGGTGCCTGCGCGCCACCAAGGCCGGCTTCGTCAACCTGCTCGCCGAGGACGTGTTCGTCCACCATGCCGGCCAGATCTCGTTCGGGCTCGACGCGGGCGGCGAGTACGACCAGGGCCAGGCGGCGCTGCTCGCCAAGCACCCCGACTACCCGGCCCGGGTCGGGCAGTTCGTCCAGGCCGACCCCGGCCGGCGCGGGCGGGCGCGGCTCGACCGGGCGCGGCTGGCCCGGCACTTCGCCGGCCGGGCGCTGCTGTACGTGACGCACAGCTGGGGCGGGGGCATCCAGCGGCACATCGACGACATGGTCGCGCAGGCCCGGGCCGAGGGCCTGAGCGTGGTGCTGCTGCAGATCGACCGGACCCGCAACCTCGAGGTCCACGTCGCCTACCGCGGCCCCGAGTTCCTGTACCTGCCCAACCTCGACAGCCTGTACCTGCCGCGCGACGCGGCCGAGCTCGCCGACTTCGTCGGGCAGCTGGCGCCGGTCCTGATCCACGTGCACTCGCTGGCGGGCCTGCGCTGGGCCGCGGCGCGGGCGCTGATGGCGGTGGTGGCGGGCGCGGGGCGGCCCTACGCGTGGACGCTGCACGACTACTCGCCGGTGTGCCACCGCAACCACCTGGTCCAGCCGGACGGGCGCTACTGCGGCCTGGCGCCGGTCACCGAGTGCCGGTCGTGCCTGGCGGTGGACGCGGACGGGTTCGAGGAGCCGGATCCGGGCGAGCGGCGGGCGGCGTTCGGGGCGTTCCTGGCGGGCGCCGCGCGGGTGTTCGCGCCGTCCTCCGACACGGCGACCCGGATCCGGACGGTGTACCCGGATCTGTCGGTCACGGTGCGGCCGCACGTCGAGCCGGAGCGGTCGGTGCGCTCGACCGCCCTCCAGCGGCCCGGCCGAATCCGCCGCGTCGCCGTGCTCGGTGGTATCAGTCTTCCAGAAGGCGGCCTGTTCCTGCAGGCCTTGGCCACCGACGCGCAGGACCGAGACCTGCCCCTGCACTTCGCGATCGTGGGCTACTCCGACCCGGCTCTGACGGGTGGCCTTGAGCGCGCTGGCGTCACCGAGACGGGGCGGTACTCGACTGATGATCCGACCCTGGACCAGGTCGCCCGGTCAGCCCTCCAAATCGCCGAGACCGGCCGACACTGGGAGGATGACGAAATCCTCGATCTCGTCACCCATGTTTCGGCCGATCTGGTGCTTTTGCCGTCGATCTGGCCGGAGACCTACGCGTATGTGCTGTCCCTGGCGCTGCGCACCGGCTTGCCGGTGGTAGCCTTCGATCTGGGCGCCCTGGGCGAGCGGCTGCGGACCGAGCCGAACGGTCATCTGCTATCCTACGCGCTCGCCAACGACCCAGCCACCGTCAATGACCGTATGCTCGCACTCGACATCACGACGGACGACCACCGTGCTGGGCTGATGCGTTTCGGTGCCTATGCCGATCTGCTGCGCGACTATTACGAACTCGCGATCTGCCACCCGACCAGCCGGGGGACCCCGGCCAACGCACTTTAGCCCCTTTTCTCATCGAAGCAGGACCGGCAACCAGAGGTCACGTCGATGCCCGCCCTCCCGCAGGCTCAAGGGCAGAAGAGCCCGATTGAGTCCTATCTGCACGTCCTGCACGCCTTGATGCTGCGGGACATGCGTACGCGCTTCGGAGCCTCACTCTGGGGCTACGGCGTGGTCGTGCTCTGGCCCTGCGTGCACGTCTTCATGCTGATTGCCATCTACACCTTCCAGAAGCTGGCAGCACCACTCGGCGATGACCGCGCTCTCTTCTTCGCAACAGGCGCGGTTCCCGTCTTGGTCTTCCAGTACATCTCCCGCGAGGTCATGAAAGCGGTGATCATGAACCGACCGCTGACCTACTACCCGCAAGTCAAGCTATTTGACGTGATCCTGGCTCGCATTCTTGTAGAGATCGTGACCGGCTTCCTCGCCCTGTTGGTCGTCTGCTCCATTCTTGTCACCATAGGAACCAATCCAATCCCCGCAGATCCGATCACGGCGATGTGCGGCTATATCGCCGCAATTGTACTTGGCGTCGGGATCGGGACGATCAACGTAGCGATCATCGGATTCTTCCCGGGCTGGCTGATCGGCTACGCACTATTCAGTATCATTCTGTATATATCCAGTGGCGTAATGTTTCTTCCGAGCTATATGCCCGACAAGATTTATTACTGGATGAAATATAATCCCGCGATGCAGTTGGCTGAATGGGTTAGATCAGCTTATTATCCCTATGCGGGCATTCATGTGGATTACTTGTATATCATCATGTTTGGCCTGACTTGCGCGAGCATTGGGCTTCTGCTCGTCAAATACGTCGTGAGCAAGATGCAGTCCGGCTGATAACCAATTCCTTGCATCAAAATTCTGTTTTTTTGATCCTGCCTCTGTCCTATGATCGGATTTGTAGCACTGGATCTCAACCCAATCGGGGTCAGAGATTTCGCACGATGACGAACACTGCTCATGCCGCCGATACGATATACATCCGCCGAATCCAACGGCAGCAGGTCGAGTTGACTCTTCTCAAGGCGGAGCGCGACGCCGCCTTACGCGAGCGCGATCTGGCCCGGGCTCGGTCGGAGGCGACGTCCACCCTGATCGATGCGCTAATCGGGAGCTTGCGGCCCTACGGGTTCAGTCGCAAGCGCTTCCTCTCCGCCATCCGTAGGACTGCGCGGACTGTGCCGGACCATGGGCCGGCCGCGCTTCAGCACGGCATCCTGTTCGAAGGCTCGAATCGAATCTTGGCGGCCTCGCGCATGTCGGGCCAAGCAGCAACGCGCGGTTGAACCCCGACACGTTTGCGCTCGCGCCCGAATCTTCTCCGAGAAAGGAGCCCAGGACCATGGATGTCGAACTCCTGACGGTGTTCAACGCCCTGATCAACCTGAGAGATAATCTGGATGCGCACCCGCACATTCTCAGCTCAGATCTCGAGTTCCTGTCCTTCGCCACGCGGATGGCTCCGTACTCCAACGCGCAGCTGATGCAGGATCTGTGGGTGCTGTACGAGTTGCAGGAGAAGCGGAACGGCTATTTCGTGGAATTCGGTGCCTGCGATGGCGTCAGCCTGAGCAACACGCTCCTGCTCGAGAAGACCTACGCTTGGCAAGGGGCCCTCGCTGAGCCAGCTCGAGCTTGGCACGATGCGCTGCACCGCAATCGCAGCTGCTACATCTCCGATAAGTGCGTCTACAAGACCGACGGGATCGAGGTTCTCTTCAACGAGGTCGACATCGGCGAACTCTCCGGCATGGAGGATTTTGCCGGCGACGACTTTCACGCTCAGTTCCGCCAAGAGCGCCGGCAATACCCGGTAGCGACCATCTCGCTGGAGCGATTCCTTTCGGAGGCCCGGGCACCGCGGCGCATTGATTACATGAGCATCGATGTGGAGGGCGGCGAGTTCGACGTGCTGCAGAGCTTCGATTTCACCCGTCACGACATCGCATTGATCAGTGTCGAGCATAATTTCTCGAGCAGCCGGGAGAAAATCGACGCGCTGCTGAGCGGCCACGGTTACCGGCGGCGCTTCCGTCAGCTGTCCCTGTTCGACGATTGGTACGTGCGTCCGGATCTCGTGACCGCGCGATCCTGACAGAAGGTTCCGCTATGTCGGCGCAGTCCGCAATCGCCATTCTGGATTCGATGTTCGACCTGTTCAAGGAGATGGGCAGCGGCATCGCTCTCGATCTCAACTGGTTCGCGATCGCCAGGCGCCTCCAGCAGGTTCGCGCGGAAGCCGTGTGGTCGGCCGATCTCGACTTCGTCGCCGTCAAGCTGAAGGCGCACGCCGCCCATTACGCCGCTACCTACCATGAGCCGCTTGGTTCAGAGGCGATCAGAAAGAAGAACGCCGAAAGGCTGGACGAAGTCGTCCGACATTACTCGATCCTTCGCGCGCATCTGGAGCAGCAGTTGCCGGCCTCCTGACGCCGCGATGATTGGCGCGCGGTGCAAATGGGCGCTCAGAGAATGCCCCCCAGTGAGACACGCTGGTCAGCCGCGTCGGAACACAGTCGCAACCCAGTGTAGCCCAAACTCGACCGTCCCGAGGGCGCTGCCCGACGACAAGCATTGAGCCTGCGAACGGTTTCAGGCATCGATCCTGTGCGCGTGGGCCCATGCGGCGGCGAGGGAGGTACCGTGAGCAGTCTGAAATTCGGGACGAGCGGCTTGCGCGGTCTCGTAACCGACCTCGTCGGCGGACCGAGCTACGCCTATGCCAGCGCGTTCTTCCGATCCGTCGCCCCACGCGAAGGCCGCCACTCGGTCGTTATCGGCCGAGATCTTCGCGACAGCAGCCCCGGCATCGCCGCGACGGTGGCGGACGCCGCGGCAGGCGCCGGCTTCACGGCGATCGATTGCGGCCCGCTGCCAACCCCGGCCCTCGCCCTCGAGGCGATGCGGCGCGGTGCTTACGCGGTCATGGTCACGGGCAGCCACATCCCCGAGGATCGCAACGGCCTGAAATTCTACCGGCCCGAGGGCGAGATCACCAAGACCGACGAGGCCGCTATCCTGGCCGCCCTGGAGGAGGGCGCGTCCGGCGAAGGTCAGGTCTCGACGCCCGCCACGCATGAACCCGACGCGATCGCGCGCTATCAGCAGCGCTACGCTGCCGCCTTCGCGCCGGACATCCTGCAAGGCCTGCGGATCGCGGTGTATCAGCAGAGTTCGGTGGCCCGCGACCTGATGGCCGACCTGCTCACCGGCTTCGGCGCGGAGGTGACGGCGATCGGCCGGTCGCAGGTCTTCGTGCCGATCGATACAGAGGCCCATCGTCCGGAGGACATCGCCTTCATCCGCGACGTCATGGAACCGGGCTCCTTCGACGCGCTCGTGACCACGGACGGCGATGCCGACCGGCCGCTGGTTGCTGACAGCGCGGGCCGGATCCTGCGCGGCGACGTGCTCGGGCTCATTACCGCCCGCTTCCTCGGTGCCGACACGGTGGTGGTGCCGGTCACGGCCGGCTCGGCGCTCGAGCATTCCGGCGGCTTCCGGAAAGTTGTTCGTACGAAGGTGGGATCGCCTTTCGTCATCGCCGGCATGGAGCTGGCCACGTCTGCCGGGGCGCGGATCGTCGCCGGCTTCGAGGCAAACGGCGGATTCCTGCTCGGATCGGACGTCACGCTCCACGGCAGGACTTTAGCTGCCCTTCCGACGCGCGACGCGATGCTGCCGATCCTCGCCACATTGGCTGCGGCGCGCGCGACCGGCACCGCCCTTGCGGATCTCGTGGCCTCCCTGGATGCGGGAGAGATGGCCAGCGACCGCCTACCCAACACCCCGTCCGACACGAGCGACGCCTTCCTCGAGCGCCTTCGGGACGCGGACTTCCGGGTCGCCTTCCTCGGCCCGATCGGGTCATCGGGCTCGATCGATCAGCAGGATGGGATCCGGATCGAACTGGACGGCGGGCGCACGATCCATTTCCGGGCCTCAGGAAACGCGCCCGAGCTGCGCTGCTACGCGGAGGCCAAGACGGCACAGGAGGCGCAGGATCTCGTCCGGTGGGGACTTGCCTCCGCCGCGACCGCGATGTCGGCAAAAGCCTGAACCCTCACGGAGTCTCGGAGCCGTCCCGAACATCACAAGAGGCTGGGGCCCCCTCAAGGCGCACTGACGACCTTCGCCTCGCTCGGCGCGGCCGCTCAGAAGGCTACACCAGTGGTCCGCGCGGGCGACCTGATGGCCGGTCGCGGCTCGCTAACGGTCGGCGTACTCCGCCGCGGCGAGCCTTCGCAGGCCCGCTTCGAGATCGATGCGCGGCCGCCAGCCGGTCCGGTCGAGGAACCGCGTCGAGTCGAGCATCTTGTAGGCCGCGCCCTGGAACGAGCCGGGCGGGCTCACCAGGGGGACGGACCAGTCGAGGGCGGCCAGGGCCGCCCGCGCCACCGCCTCGACGGTGACGGGCGTGTTGGCGGCGCAGTTGAGGATCTCGTTGTCGAATGCCCGGTCGGCCGCCAGGATCGCGTCGATCTGGTCGTCGACGTACAGCACCTCGCGGACGGTCTGCGGGTTGCCCCAGACCTCGAACTGCGCAGCGCCCGCCGCCTTCTCCCGCACGGCGCGGTCGAGCAGGGCGCCGACGAAGTGGCTGCGGTCGGAGGCCTTGTTGTCGTGCGGTCCGTACAGGGTCGCCAGCACGCAGTGCAGAAAACTCAGGCCGTACTGGTGCGCGTAGGCCGCCGAGCCCGTCGCTAGGACCTGCTTGGCGAGCCCGTAGCCGATCACCGACGGGTGCGTCGGTCCCTGCCCGAAGCGCGCCTCAGGGAGCGGCTCCGCCGATTCCGGATAGGTGCAGGACGAGCCCGTGGAGACGAGCTTGGCCTGCGGCTGGAACAGGCGCCACGCCTCGAGGACATTCAGGTGGACCCGGGCGTTGATCGCCAGGAGTTCGCCCTGGATGTCGTACTGCACCGCGCCGGTCCGCTGGCGGGTCACCACGTGGAAGATCCGGCCGGCCGGGGGCGCCGCGCGCAGCGCCCGCTCGACATTCGCCCACGCGGAGAGGTCGCCCGCCGCCCGACCGATCTCGACGACCTCGCGGCCCTCGGCCCAGAGCCGCGGGACGAGGTTGCGCCCGAGGAAGCCGTCCGCCCCGATGACGATGTCGCGCTCAGGCTCCGGCATGCTGAGTCCCGTCGCGGTAGGCCTCGCGATACCACGCGATCGTCGGCCGCAGCCCGTCCGCGAGTCCCGTGAAGCTCGCCATCCCGAATCGCTCACGCAGCCGCTGGTTGGTCGAGCGGCGGGCGAGCACACCGTGGGTCGCCGTGTCGGGGGCGTGCACCGGCCGATACTCGCCCGCCACCTCCAGGATGGTGCGGGCGAGGTCGAGCAGGGTCGTGGTCTCGCCGCGGCAGAGGTTGAGCGCGTCGCTCGTCTCCCGCATCTCCAGGGAGCGGGCGAACACGTCGACGACGTCGCCGACGTAGATGAAGTCGCGCTCGACCAGCGGGTTGCCCTTGATCTCGAAGCGCTCCCCCGGTGCGAGAGCGCGCATCACGAAGGCCGGCAGGACGTGCGCCTTGCGCGGATCCTTCGAGTCGTGGGGACCGTAGGGGTTGCTCAGGCGGAAGCTGATCGTGTGGATCCCGTAGCGCTCGGCGTGGAGGTCGGCGATCACCTCCGACCAGCGCTTCGACCACGCGTAGAAGGCCTCGTTCCGGTTTGGCGGCGCGTTGAGGTCGACCGGCCGCGCGTCGTCGAGGGGATCGCAGGCTGCCGGGTAGACCGCGACGCTCGAGGCCGCGCGCACCTCGCGGATGCCCTTCGTTAGGCAGAACCGGTAGAGGCGGTTGGCGATCTCGGCGTTGCCGGTCAGCAGGTCGCTCTGCGCCGTCTCGAACTTGTCAGCGTCGTAGCGCTGCGCGGCGACGTTGACGATGATCGCGTCGGCGGGGACCGACAGCGCCTCCAGGGCATCGAAGCGCGCGGCCTCATGCGCCCCCGGCACCGCGCGGCCGGAGGGGCTGACCGCGATCAGCCGCGGCACGCGGTCGGCGAGATGCGCGACGAGGTTGCGGCCGACGAACCCGGTCGCACCGACGACGACGACGGTCTCGGGCAAGGAGGATCGGGAGACGGCAGCCACGCTCAGTTCGCCTTCGGCAGGTCGGCGGCGGTGATCACCTTGAGTTCCGGCACCGGAACGATGAAGGCGCCGCCGTTCTCGAGGTAGCGGCGCTCGCGCGCCAGGAACTCGTCGATGAAGTTCCAGGCGAGCACCAGATAGGCGTCGGGCGCGGGTACGCTGCCCTCCTCGACGATCGGGATGCGGGCGCCGGGGATCAGCCGGCCGAACTTCAGCGGATTCTTCTCGGCCGCGTACTGGACCAGACGCGGGCCGATGCCGAAGGCGTTGAGCAGCGTCGCGCCCTTGGCTGGGGCACCGTAGGCGTGGACCGTCTTCCCCTCGGCGTGCATGCGCTCCAGCAGGTCGAGCAGCGCCGCCTTCAGGCGCCGGACGTTCTCGGCGAAGCCGACATAGGTCTCGAACTTGCCGTAGCCGCGGGCCTCCTCGTCGGCGCGCATGCGCTTGACCGCGTCGCTGACCGGGTGGGCGCCGGGGAAGCCGACATGCGCCTCGAGGGAGCCGCCATGGACCGGCACCACGCTGACGTCGAAGACCTCCAGGCCGTGGCGCGCGAACAGCTGCTCCAGGGAGCGGAGCGTGTAGTAGCACAGATGCTCGTGGTAGATCTGATCGAAGGCGGTGTTCTCGATCATCCCGCCCAGGTAGATCGCCTGCACGACGAAGACGCCGTCCGGCTTGAGCAGTGTGACGATGCCTTTCACGACGCTGTGCAGCTCCTCCAGGTGGAAGAAGACGCCGGCGGCGGTGATCAGGCTCGCCGGCCCGTCCTGCGCGCGGACGATCTCGGCGGTCTCAGCGTTGAAGAAGCGATTCAGCGTCGGCACGCCGGCGGCGCGGGCCAGTTCCACGACGTTGGAGGCGGGCTCGACGCCGCAGCGGCGCAGGCCGAAGAGCTCGTACTGCCGAAGCCACGTGCCGTCGTTGCTGCCGATGTCGACGACGAGGTCCTGCGGCCCGAGGCCGTACCGCTCCACGAGCCGGGCCGCCGTCTGGCGGAAATGCTCCACCAGCGTCTTCGTCGTGCCCGAGACGTAGGGGTAGTCGCTGAACATGCTCTCCTTCGGGATCGTGTGATCGATCTGGACGAGCGTGCAGTCGTGGCAGAAGCCGGCGCGCAGGGGGAAATGCGGCTCGCGCCGGTCGGCGAGCTCCGACGGGATCAGGCGGTTACAGTGCGGCTGATCGGTCAGGTCGAGGAACAGCTCGACATCGCGTCCGTCGCAGACGCGGCATGCCATGGCGAGTTTCGTTCCCGTCATCCTACGACCTGTGACATCCGCGGCGCGAGGCTCTACGACCCCACGAGGCTTATCGGCTGAGCCAGGGCAGCGCAACGCGCGGTCGCAGCTCGATCGAAGTCAGAGCCGAAAGGCGAGACAGTTTTGCCATCGCGCATGTCCTCCAGCGGCGAAGATCCACGATGACCGCGGCGGATATCCGAAAGCACAAACCCCGGGTCCGCAAAGAACAATGATCTCGACACCGAGTTGGACAGTCCGCAAATCCCACCACGTCATGAAGGATCGCTGGCTCGGTCTCCGTGCCGACGACTGCGTGACGCCGTCGGGTCACATCGTCGATCCCTATTACGTGCTCGAGACGCCGGACGTCGCGCTCGTGCTGGGCATCGACGCGGCCGATCACGTCATCCTCGTACGCCAGTACCGTCACGCCTATGGTGGCCCGAGCCTGGAGCTTCCGGGCGGGGCCATCGATCCCGCCGACCCCGACATCCTCGCGGCCGCCGAGCGCGAGATGCGTGAAGAGACCGGCTACGTCTTCGCCGATGCCGAGCGCGTGGTCACCCTGAACGCGGATCCGGCCCGCTACGCCAACCGCATGCATCTCGTCCGCGCGCGCGTGACTGCGGCCGGGCCGGCGCGGCCGGACCCCGGCGAGGACATCGCCGTGGTGCGCGTACCGCGGGCCGAGGCCTTACAGCTCGCCCAGTCGGGCGCCATCGTCGGAGCCGTGCACGCCGCCATGATCCTGATCGGCCTGTCCAGCACCGGTTGAGGGGCATCACCGGATTGTGGATCGAGCGATCGAACCGCTGACAAGACCCGCGCGTTGCGCCAATACGATTAATGGTCGGTTAAAGAGCGGATCGAAGCGTGCCCGAGTACGACATCAAGATCGTCGCTCCGCGAGATCGGGAAGCTCCGGACGCAGAGCGCGAGACTCCGCCCAAGCGCAAGCTCGACTGGGATCGCGCCATGCGCGAGGCCGCGGAAGCGGAGCTCTCGATCCAGTCGCACGATTGACAGTGCCAGACGGCGAAGCGCGCCCCGGCGAGGGCGCACACCTCCTGGGCCCTTCCTACTCCTTCAGCGCGACCTCTCGCAGGAAGGCGAGCAGGTCGTCCGACCTGAAGTGGTGCACGGCGAGCCCCGCCGCACGGCCGGCGGCGAGATCTGTTTCCTGATCGCCCACCAGGAAGCTGCGCGCGCGGTCGATGTCCCAATGGACCATCAGATCGAGGATCATGCCGGGCTCGGGCTTCCGCCATCCGTGGACCGCCCTGTAGGCCTCGACCGTCCCGTCCGGATGATAGGGGCAGTAGCGTAGATCATCGATATGCGCGCCGGCCACGCGCAGGTCGTCCCGCAGCCAAGCGGTCAGACGGGCGACGTCGGCCTCGGTGTAGAAGCCGCGGGCGACCCCCGCCTGGTTCGTGACGACGAACACGAAGTAGCCGGCATCATTCAGCGCGCGGACGGCGTCGCGCGCGCCCGCCATCCACTGGAACCGGTCCACGGAACCGACATACCCGTGGTCGTGATTGAGAACACCGTCCCGATCGAGGAAGGCGGCAGGTCTCCTCCGACGGGCCGGGATCTCTTCCTGGGCTCGGGCGTAGCTCTCGGGCACGCCGATATCGAGAAAGTAGCCGTCGTGGGCCTCGCCGACCACGCGGCCCTCGGCGACCAGCGCGGGCAGGACGTCCCGTTCCAGCGAGCAGGCCGGCGGCAGGCCGGCCAGCGCGTCGCGGCGCACCAAGTAGACGCCAGCGTTGACGAGGCCGGGGCCCGGCTCAAGCGGCCGCTCGAGGAAGGCGGTGATCCGGACGCCGTCGACGAGCGCGACGCCGTAGCGCGCGGCGTCCGGCACCCGACGGAGCGACAGGACCATCGCCGCTTCGGGATGACGGGCCGCCATCGCGGGCAGGGACAGCAGGTTCACATCGAACCACGAGTCGCCGTTCAGCAGGAGAAAGGTCTCGTCGGCCTCGGGAAGGGCGTGCACGACGGCGCCCCCGGTCCCGGCCTGCTCCGGCTCGACCGAGACCCGAAGCGTCATGCCGAAGCGTCGCGCGACCGGGTTGTCGGCGGCATAGGCGCGGATCTTCTCGCTGTGGAATGAGGCCAGCAGCACGATCTCGGTGAAGCCGTGGCGGCCGAGCTCGAACAGCAGCACGTCCAGGAACGGCTCACCCGATACCGGCAGCAGCGGCTTGGGCATCGCCGAGGTCAGTGCGCCCAGGCGCGTGCCGAAGCCGCCGCACAGGATCATGGCTTGCCGGACCGAGCCTCCGCCCTTCCGCTCTGGCTCGGTCACAGGCCGTCCCTCACGCTGCCGTCCCGCGCGGGAACAGGCTTTCTTCGACGAGGCCGCAGACGATGTGCGCGGCGGTGATGTGGATCTGCTGGATCAGGGGCGTGGCGTCCGTCGGCGCGTGCAGGCAGACATCCGCCCGCTCGGGCATCGCCCCGCCCGTCGCACCCGTGAAGGCGACAACCCGCAGACCCAGGTCGCGTGCCGCGTCCATCGCCTTCAGCACGCTCGGCGACCGCCCCGATGTGGAGAGGGCGAGCAGGACATCGCCCGGGCGCCCGAGGGCCAGCACTTGCCGCTCGAACACGTGCTCGTAGCCGTAATCGTTGCCGATCGCGGTGATCACTGAGGTGTCGGTGGTCAGCGCCACGGCCGCGGCGGGCGGCCGGTCGTAGTTGAGCCGCGAGACGAACTCGCCCGCGATGTGCTGCGCGTCGGCGGCACTGCCGCCATTGCCGATCGTCAGGAGCTTGCCACCACCGCGCAGGGACGCGGTCACGAGATCGGCGATTTCGGCGAGGGTCGCGTGGAAGCGGGAGTCGTCGAGAGCGGCCTGGAAGGTGTCGCGGGTCTTTGTGAGAAAATCGACGATCGCGCTCATGATCACCCCGATCCGTTCCCGCACCGGCCGACCTCTCGGGCCGACCGGCTGGGCGTTCGCTACTGGGCTCCGGCCACCCGGATCAGACGTTGGCGAACCGCGAGTTGCGGATCATCCGGAAGCCCTTGATCAGCTCCTTGATGCCCCGGTCGAGATCGAAATCGGGGAACCAGCCGGTCGCCTCCAGCTTCTCGTTGGACACGATGTAGTCGCGCTTGTCCGGATCCTCTCCGATCGGGGCCTCGACGTAGACGAAGTTCGGAACGTGCGCCTTGATGCGTTCGCAGAGTTCCAGCTTCGACAGGTTGGCGCTCGACAGGCCGAGATTGTACGCCTCGCCGCGCATCCGGTCGTAATTGTCCATCGCGTGGATGAAGCCTTTGGCGACGTCGCGGATGTGGATGTAGTTGCGCTTGAAGTGGCCCTCGAACACCAGGAGCGCCCGGTCGGTCACGGCCCGGTGCGTGAAGTCGTTGACGAGGAGGTCGAGCCGCATCCGCGGCGCCATGCCGAACACCGTCGCCAGCCGCAGGCTGACGCCGCGCCCGCTGTCGAGCACCGCCTTCTCGGCCTCGACCTTGGTGGTGCCGTAGAGCGAGATCGGCCGCAGGGGCGAGTCCTCGGTGCAGAACTTGCCGGCCTCGCCGACGCCGTAACCCGAGTTGGTCGTCGGGTAGACGATCCTCTGCTCGCCGCCCGCACGCTCGACCAGGGCAATCACGGCGTCGCGGTTGAGCGTCGTGGCGCCGATCGCGTCCTCCTTGCAGAGGGGCGCTCCGACCAGGGCCGCGAGAGGGATGAGCACGTCGTGCTTCGGGATCAGCTCGTCCAGGATGCGCGTGTCGCGCGCGTCGCCCTTGATCGGCTCGAACGTGTCATACTGGCAGGCCGAGAACAGGTCCGGGGCTCCGGACTTGAACGTGTCGAGCACCGTCACGTGGTGCCCGCGCTCAAGCAGCATCGGCACCAGGATCGTCCCGATATAGCCCGCGCCGCCGGTGATCAGAATTCGCATCGTTGCCTCTCGTCGCGATGAGTCTGCGGCCCGGCTGCGACCGGGCCTGGGCCTGTGAGGATGCCGCTCAGCGCGTCTGGCGATAGATCAGGGTGGACCCGTCGACATCGATGCCGATCGGCACGACGGACAGCGGCGCGACCCGCTCGATCAGGGCCGAAAGCCGATCGGGATCGATCAGAGCGAGGAAGAAGCCGCCACCGCCCGCGCCGCACAGCTTTGCCCCGTAAGCCCCCGACCCGATGATCGCTTCGAACAGATCGTCGAGCACCGCGTTCGAGACCTCACGCGACAGGGTTCGCTTGATGCGCCACGAGGCGGAGAGCATCTCGCCGAGTTGCGCGAGCCAGCCGCTCGTCCCCGCTTCGAGCAGAGAGACGCATTCCTCGACGAGGCGGTAGAGTTCGGACAATTCCTTGTCGATCGCGCGCGCGCGCGTCACGGCGATCTGCGCGGCGACCGTCGTCGTCGCGCGCCGCGCGATGCCTGTATGGACCAGCACCATCGACGCGTTGAGTTGCTGAATGGCGGCAGAGCTCATCTGAACAGGCGAGATCCGTATGGCGGAGCCGCTGAAATCGAATCGGTTGATCCCGCCGAAGGCGGCGTGGAGCTGGTCCTGCACGCCGACGTTCTCACGCAAAATCTCTCGCTCGACTTCAATTGCCTTCTTAGAAAGCTCGATCTTCGTAGGTTTTTGGTTCAAGATTGCGTAAATTGTTCGCAAAAAACCGACAGTGAACGCTGAAGACGAGCCCAGACCGCTTCCCGCCGCAGGCAAATCGGAGATGATGCTCATATCGAGTCTACGGGTCATATTGAAATGCTTCAATACTTCTCGAACGACAGGATGTTCAATTTCTGAGATATTGTTGCAATGCTCAACACGAGAGTAACTTAATCTATAATTATAATCCTGGCAGCCAATCAGATCGAGCGCCGCGATGATGATATACTTATCGATCGCCGCGCCGACGACAGCGCCCGGGGCGCGCTCAAAATACTCTGGGTAATCGGTGCCGCCACCAAACAAACTAATCCGTAGGGGTGTCCGCGTAACCGTCAGCATAGCATTATTCCGAACACTCAACAGCTTCGGCGAACCCGCCTGCACCATACAGCCTTTTATATTTCCCCTAACCGTCACCCAGTCCATATTTTGAGGACCGACTTCGCGAATATGACAAAATCGCAAAGTGATTCGTAAAAATATCTATGACACAGCACCCCCATGCAACTTTAACCTAATTTTTTGATCAAAAAATTCATTTGACCGCCGAAATTGACGGGGATTTGTGTTTTGCAGTTAAACAACCTTAACATGCTTCATTTTGATTCTGCCGACCAACACTCCCGGGGTCGATTGGCGGCGACAGGCTGGAGCACGGGCAACAGACCTACGCCCAAGGCGCCATCACGTCGCCTGTCGCGCAACTCAGCCGTAATGACCATGAAGCGCAGAACCTGATACCGTGACTAGGCCCAACTCCACTTCTTTCTGCTTTACCGACGACGCGTTCGACAAAGTCGCGATCAAATCAACGATATCAAAGCAATTGCCAGCTCTGGGATACATCGGACAGCATCACAACTTTGGGAGAAAACTTTCCAGACGCAGCGTGCTCACATTATGGTTAAGAAAGTGTCAACAATCTCAAGCTGCCCCTACCGCAGCTCTTCGATATCATGCCACGCGGCACCCTTATTAACTTCAAGCGGCCGGAAGGTCACGATTCAGCAATTCGCTGGCGCAACGCGTGCGCCAGCGAATAACGTCGACGAGATGCGGCAGAAGGCGGCCTACAGTCCGGCTTTCGGACCGTGATCGTCAACGCTCTCAATTTTCGCAAGATCTTTACGAAATGCGTTGACCTGCGCAACTGCAATAGGATCTGCGGTCGTCACGATCGGACGGAACCCTTTCGCCGAACGGGCTGGTGCATAGTTGCGGGAGGCGGTGTGGATCGAGCGGTGCCCCAGAATCGCGGCAATTACCTCCGGCGGCAGGTCCACCTTCATCCGGGCAGTCGCAACATGGCGTAGTGTGTATGGGCAGGCGGGATGAATTCTTAGACTGGGGCACATCTTTCCCGCCTTGATCGACGCCGCTGTCATTGCGCGGGCAACGTTCTGGTGGATCGCCTCCCACGTCTCGCTGACGAGCGCATCGGATATGCGATCGAGAGATGCGGCCAGCGATGCAACGTAGTTGTCCCCAAATCCGTCCAGCGGCAGCCTTCGCGTCGGCCCATTGCCACGGTCATTGGTGTTTTTGGCGTTCTGAATAACGAGATAGCCATCGACAATCTGAGCTGTCTCCCACTCTACGGGGCGCAATCCGAGGTCGATGCCAAAAAAGACCTGCGCCTGGGCGATGGGGGCGTGACGATGTCCCACCTCGCAAAGGGCGAGCAAGAGAGCGTGGGCCTCGGCCGGTGTCAGACTCTTCCGCTTCTTCGCGCTCGTCTGCCGCTTGGTGCGCACGCGCGGTATGGGCGTCACAAGGCGGCCAGTCTCGCAATCGGTCGCGTTCAGGCGCTGCAACGCCCTTACCAAACGCGGATGGTTGGGATGTTTGCGGCTCGTTTCAACGAAAGCAAAGCGCAGCGCTGCCCGAGTATGCCGGATGGTGCTCTCTGACCATCTTCCGTGCTGTCCCAAGAAATAATCAACCACGTCGACGGGGGATGGGGCCTGCTGGTCGAGCTCGCGACCGACCATGCCGATGAAGGCTCGAGCCGTGGCCGCATAATCCCGTCGTGTCGTCTCGCTCTGTCCTGTTACCGCTACGCTCATGATCCAAAACTCTACGTTACTTCCACCAAGGAGGCGGGGGTGACTGGCCGAATGCGAACCGCGCAGCGGACTGTTACCGTCTGCGTTACCCCCGCTTGATCTCTCGCGATCCGCGTGTGCCACGAGACAGGAGACAATGGCCCGCGATCGACCACGGCGGAGCTTCGTAGATCGGCATGAAAAAGACAAAGCGCGTTCGTCGAGCGATCCTCTAAGACCTGCACCCACCAAAAAAATGACGTTCTCTCGGCTGAGTCAAAGCGCAACTCGGGCAGACCGATTTTGAGCCATCTTGCGTCTTTCATCGGGCTCCACAATGCTACGATCAGGAGCGGAGATCGGCATGCGGACCGCACGTTTTACCCCCGGCGACATCGTCACCTCGGTGAGGCTCGAGCTCTTCTCTCGTAGGGAGAGCGATGCGCGGATCGAGGAACTGTTCGCGCCGCTGACGACGGAGTCGATCATCGCGCTGCGGGGAGATCTCGATGGGGCGTTGACACGCTTTCATGCGCTGCTGACTGCCGCATTCGTCGTGACTTGCAACGGGACCCGCCGTTCGGTGGCGGAGACGATGCTGGTTGGCGCGATCTGCATCGCAGAGGGGCCACGTGTTCGCGCGGCGCGTCCGGCTTGGATCGCGCAGCATCTGGCTCTGCTGGACGAATACTTCGGCGTCCACCGGGTTCTGGCGATCGTGATGCATGAGTACGAGGACAGGTGCGAGATCCGTTCGCTGCTGCGCCCCACAGACGATGGCCTCCACGCTAACCGAGAATGGGGCCAGCGCGGCGCGAAGAGCGCCTCCTCATCTCCGAGGACGGAGCGCGGGACAAAAGCAGCTGGGATCAGAAGAAGGATACCGGTTGAACTGCAGACCCGTGCCGCCATCCGCTTGCGGCTGCGTATCGCGGTTGACAACTCGCTTACGACCACCGCGGGATCCGTCATGACAGATGCGCCTGAGTCTCCAATCGTTGGAGTGTTCAGGAGTGAACGCGAGATCCAACATTCGCGCGACGTTTCGGAGGGGATCAGTACATCGCTGCTCGGCGGTATAGCGATTGCTGCAACCCCGGCGGCAATGTCGCCGGCTACAGTCGTGCCCGGCTGTGCAGGTACATCGTCCCCTGACGACGCAGTTTATATATCTGATCCGTCGAACAACGTCGTGCTGAGAAGCCGCGCATGTCGCACGACCGTGGTTCGTAGCATGACTATCTCAAAGAACGGGGAGGTGTCGTCCCCTCCTATTTTGTGCCGCTCAAATAGGGGGGCGCGCATGCACTCCACGGTGGATGACCAGATCGCCACGACCCTGCTCATAGGAACGCCGAAAACCCGTGACCGCGAAGACGCTAAAACTGAAAAAATCGAATACGAAGACCGCCTACCACGTGACTTAGGTCATGTTTCACAGATCTGGGCCCGTCAAGCGAGGGTCGAACGGCATCCGCCCCCCACGAATGGAAACGAACCAATTTTCAGCGCTCCACCTGTTGTGCCAGCGGGCGATGAATACTGTTTCGATTGCGTTCTTTGCGGCGGATCTGAGTCATCGCGTGGCCATTACGGGTTGACGGAGAGACGCACAGCCAGTCCGTCCGAACTTCGTGGGCTCGAGCATTTTCAACGGGCTGATTTGCCCGTCGACCGGGCTCGTCGACCATGGTGTCGTGATCCTTCCGATCAGCGCCTCCCGGTCACGCCGCAGACTGTCTGCGAATCTCCCCCGCAGCGTCGCGAACGCCGCCGTGAACCAAGTCCCGAGGCTCTCGACGTAGTGCTGTCGGGCGAGGTCGGCAAAGCGTACAGAAATCGCGGCTCTCTGCGGCGCTGCGAAACTGACGCGGCCGTACATGGTACGCTTGAGCATCTTCAGCCGGCCGATCTGCCCTTCGGCCTGCGCGTTGCTTCAGAACGTCGTCAGTGCAGTCTGGATCGCCCGCCGATTCTGCGCCAAGTTAGCCGCGAAGGTCTCCAACGCCGCGACGCCGCAGGTGCGCGTTTCGAGGAGCCACCTACCGAGTTCGCCCACCGGATCGGCCAGTTGGTCGCCATCCAGGCCGCAGGCGCGCATCAGCTTCGTGAACCGCTGCGTCAGATCGACAATGCGTACCACTTCGGCATCCTGCCAGATCCGAGTGAGGTCGGCCGCGGCATGGGACGGCAACGTCGTGATGGTCCGAACCGTGGTCCAGGCCAGCTGCTTTCGAGAAGCAAGTGTTTCTGGTCTGAGAACCGTTGCGCGCGTCGAGCCAGCCCCCGACAACCATTTGTGGGCGATGCTCCGCCGTGGCGGCGTACACCGCTCGGCAATGTAGCGATGCACCTGCCGATGAGTTCCAGCAAAGCCCTGGTCGCGGATCTCGCGTCAGAGCGCCATGGCGCTCTCGCAGCTCTCGGCCATGCGCTGCTCCAGATGGGCGAGATTGGGGTCGAGGCGAGACGGATTGGGCCGCTGGTTCGCGCGCTCGGGGAAGCTCTTAATCTGGGCGTACTTGCGCACGGTCGCGCGCGCCAACCCTGTAGCGCGACCGATCGCCAGGAGGGTCGCACCTGCCAGATAACCCCGACGCACATCCTCGTAGGCTGCAAGCCGCCGAGCGCGACTGTCACGACTCCTCGTGATCTCAGCGGCGCTGCGGCGGTAGGCGCGCAGGCGATCCCCGGGATGGCGGCCATCACCGATAGACAGAGCGGGCAACTGACACAGCCGACTGTCGACGCGGCCGAGCCAGCGTTCGAGCGGTGGGCGCATGTTCAGGAGGTGATGCCATCGATCAGCGACCGGAAGCACAACTGGCGCGCGAGCGGTGAGCGCTTGGGCGTGCTCGGTGGACCGGTCGCGGGCGACGATCTGGATGCCGGGATCGCGACGCAGCCAGTCGGTGACGGCCACTCCCGAACGGTCGGGCAGCAGGTCGATTGGGCGACTGCATTCGAGATCGACGAGGCGTAGGCCGTAAGCTCGTCTTTTGCGGAGGAGCCGATCATCGATGCCTACGACGCGAGACCGATTCACGCTCAGCAGCGGCAGTGGACAGGGCGCAGGATCGTATCAGGCGTCGGTCTGCATACTCATGCGTGCACCAGCCTCGCCACCAGCTGCAAGCCAAGCCCAATCCGGGTCTGAGCCTGCGCGCGGCGGCATCAGCCGCGGGAATGGCTGTGCGAAGATACCGCAGCGGCCGGCAGGATGATGGCAGCAGAAGCTCGAACGCAAGGGCGCAGCGTCATGGGGTGACCAAGGTTCGGTAGAGCAACCTGGCAGGTACGAGGGCAGGATCATCGTAACCTCGAAGTGCCGTCCCCGTCACCGCGACCGCTCCACGCAAAACGCGGAGAAATCACGAAGCAATTGAGCATCTTGTGATTTCTGTTCCCAGGCGTTAGTCCCTTCGACTGCCGTTTCTTCTGTATATCCATGCAGGCTAAATACCTACTTTAGCTATGCAACTTCGGCCGGGACTAGCTGAGCTTCCGGCGAACCTGCTCTACAGCCGCTCACGCCTCCGCCTGCCGAAGGGCACAGGCAATCTGATCGTTCATGAGGCGTTTGCGAAGCATGGCGGCCACCTGCCTCAAGGCTCAGGATGCTCGAAGAAAATGCGTTCGGCGCAAATCAATCTTTTGGGCAAGGTTCAATCGGTGAACGCTAGCGGATCTATCCAATCACTGAGCAATTGTATAAAATATTTAATTCAAATAGCGCGGGCCAGCAGGCGATTCCAATGGGATTTCTGCTAGGCGGACGGCATCATGTGGGAGTACTTCTCACAAAAATCTCTCGCCACAATAGAGGTATGCTTAGACCAACGTTGCGCCTGCTCGAAAAATAGGGAGACATTCCGCTGGTGGCGGTGTATGAGCGACGCCCCGTTCAACCTATGATAGGCAGGAAGCGGATGAGTGCAGAGGTCAGTGTAATAAATGAACCGCGCTTCGAAGCGCCATGGCACGACGCATTAAATAGCCGATGCTATTGGTACCACTCGATGCAATTTCCGGATGGCGAAGCCGTTCAAGGCAGTTGGCAGATCGATGACTTCCATCAATACATTGGCAGCTATAATTTACAAGGCAAGACCGTGCTGGATGTCGGCACAGCGTCTGGTTTTTTGGCTTTCAATGCAGAGAAACACGGCGCTCAAGTCACCGGCTTGGATGCTGCCTCGACCGTTGAATTCCGGCACATGCCGTTCGCCAGCACCCTCTCTTACCGCGACATAAAACAATCACGAGCCATATGGGAAAGAGAAAACCTTATACCGATCAAAAATTCCTGGTGGTATGCTTGGCATAAGTTCAATAGCAAGGCGAAGTGCGTATATGCACCAATCGCAGAACTCTACGAATGGCCGGAACAGACATTCGACGTGGTGATGGCGGGTGCAATAGTCGAACATCTCTCGGATCCGGTTTATTCAATTGGAGCCTGGGCCCGGCTTGCCAAGGAAGCCGTACTGATTCCCTTCACGGACGTGCTACCGCTTGATGAACTCGTCATCCATCCAATCACGAACTTGGACGACCCAAATGTATTTTATGTTTGGTGGCACTTATCGCGCGGCCTCTATATCAAAATTTTCGACAATCTTGGATTCGATGTTTCATTCGCTGAAGCATACGCGATTCATACTGACGACATAGCAGGATCTACGCTGGCAAAACGCCCGTCTATCATAGCAACCCGAAGACGCAATGCTTAAGCAAACTGCACGCATCGGGAGATCTCTGTGGAGAAACAGCCACTCGCTGTCGTCACGATGACGTACAATGAAAAAGCGCTGCTTCCGGTCTGGCTAGAGCACTACAAACGGCAGATTGGGCTTGAGCACTGCTATGTCATTGATCACGGTTCCGACGATGGCTCAACTGAAAACATAGACGCGAGTCTAATAAGGCTCCCACGCACTCCGATGGATGAGAGTGCGCGGGCGCAAACGGTATGCGACTTCTGCGCCTCCTTATTCATCGGCTATAAGCGCGTTCTTTTTACAGATGCCGACGAGCTCGTTGTCCCAGATCCAGCCATATCGTCGAATTTGGGCTCATACGCTGCGGATCATAATCTGCCCCACGTCGTGACCATGTTTGGTGTCGATGTGCTCCATGTCGCTGAAGAGAGTGCCATCGATTTAAAGGCGCCAATTTCTCATCAGCGTTGCTTTGCTCGGCCTCTTTCTGCATTGTGCAAGCCCACGCTGATCGCTGGACGAACTGATTGGATGCACGGATTTCATTGCATCGTCGGCAATCATCGACCAAATTTCGCCGACCTTTTCTTATTCCACATCGCCCATTGCGACAATGGGATTTTGTACGAACGACAGAAGAAGCGAAACGCTGCTACACCAACTAGCATTGAAGCATCACATCATTCAATACCACCAGACAAGTTCATAGATCACATTCAAAACGAGGTTGCGAGTCTGCCTCGCCGCGTCATAGAGATGCGACGGGGAGAGAAACATTTCGAAGATACGAAACGTGTCTTTGCAGATCAAATCGAAAAGAAGGATTGGATCGCTGCGCCAGACATCTGGCGTATACCGAGCCGTTTCTCTGGCACCTTCTAGGTTCGCTAAGGCCAGACACAACGCACGCCTCACAGAAGTGCTCAATGGCCGACTTGATTCTCGTTGTGCCCCCTGTCGCCTACCGTATAGTCTCGGCGTCGCGCATCTCTGTTTTTCGGAGATCGGCGCGCCGGCTCATCGCTCTGCTTCAAGGTGGCGAAGGACGGGCATGATGCCGTTCCTGCGCAGATCGGTGGCCAGCCAATCGACGACGTAGCCCTTGTCGGCGCTCGGGCGGCGGATCCGGCCCGGCGCCTCGACCAGCAATACTGGGGCGGTTGTGACGTCGCTGGCGTTGCCCGGCGTCAGCGGGAGGACGTTGGGCCGGCCGAGGACATCGCTGAGAGCGTGGATCTCGGTCGTCTGGCCGCCGCGCGACGAGCCGATGACCTGCGCCCTCGCCCCCTTTCCCTCCATGGACAGACCGGTGAGCCCGGGCGAAACTGCTGTCGAGAGCGCCTGCGTTGCCGGCCCACCCGGCTTCGGCCAGCGCGGAGAGCATTGCCTTCCATAAGCCGCGCCGCGACCAGCGATTGAAGCGGTTGTAGACCGTGGTGCGCGGGTCATACGCGGCCGGGCAGTCGCACCAGCGGCGCCCGACGTCGGGACGTGCAGGATGCCCGAGATGATCTGCCGGTCGTCCTTCCGCCCGCGGCCGGGCTGGCCCCTGGGCATGAACGGCTCGGTCATCGCCTTACCGCTCGTCCGAGAGTCAGAACAGGTTCGCCATCGCCACCTCCAGGCTGCAAACGGCCGCCTGGAATCACAAACTGCCAAACCCTACAATACCCTGGCTCGGTTCACTCCCTAATGCCGAACCGCAAGAGTTTCGCGCGCCGTTACGAATGCCTCGACCAATCGGGTCAACCGCCTCACCGATCCCCCGCGCCAGGATCGACGAAGCAGCGCGACCGCTTCCCCATCCAGAGGCGCTTCAAAGGCAGGATCGAGCCCGCGATTGGCAGCGATACCCTCCAGGACCGGTCCGAGCAGCGCCTCAAGATCTGCTTGGATTGGCGCCGCCATCTCCAAGACACGCAAGCGGTCGAGCAACGGACCAGGAATGTTGCCCACCCCGTTGGCCGTGGCCAACCAGGACACTCGGCTGATATCAACCTCGGTCTGAAAACAAGGATCTTGGTAGGCCCGGGCGGTCTCCGGTTCGAGCATCGGAAGCAAGGCATCCCAGAGCCTACCGTGATCTGCGCGCGTCGCGGCCTTCTCCAACTCGTCGATCAGCATCAGCGGATTGGCGGTGCCAGATCGAGCCACCGCCATGATTGGATGCGCTGGCTCCGACGTTGCCCAGCGGCGATCAAGGCCACCGAGCGATGCGCCCGCGTCTCGCGTAGCATCGACCCGCCACAGCCCCAATCCGAGATGATGGGCGATCCTCGCGACGATGCGACTCTTGCCGGCTCCCGGCGGGCCGATCAGCAGAGTCGGCCGGAGCGTGGCGTGCTCACGTCCGATCAGATCGGCCAGAAGTCGGTCGATCATGGTCTGCGCGTAAGGAAACTCGAATACCAACCGAGCGCGCACATCCGCGAGATCCGGCACGGCGACCAGCGGGAGCGGCTTGCCGATGATGTGCTCATAACCGCGGGCGATGGATTTGCCGCGGTCACTCCCAGTTTCCTGGATCGCCGGAACGACGAGGACGTGGCCTTTGTGCACTTCCGCGGGTGGGGCATCGGCATCCGGCCGCTGTGGCATGGTGTCGACGGTCGCCGCCTTCTCTCGCTGGCGCGCCTCGCTTTTTTTGACGAGCTGAGCCTCGATCGTCTTCCATCTGCGCCGCTCCCGCGTCGCCGCGCTGTCTGCGACGGGTCGTGTCAAGATCTCCCCAACGGGCACGAGCGCGTGGACGAGTGCCACGTCGCTGGCGAAGGCATCATCGGCGCCACAGGCCAGGGCGGCGGCCGCAGCAATGGCGCTGCTCGTCTTCTCGGAGAACGTCAGAAGCGCGTCCGTGAGGGCGTCGTGCCAAGCTGCCTGCAGCGCGACAGCGAGATCGGTCGCCCCGGTGATGTCCGAATCGGCACCCTGTTCGGCGACGCGTCCGATAGTGAGGCGCGTCTGCGCCTCGGCCAGCGCTGCAAACCCTTTCCCGAGGTCGAGAACCGCTTCGCGTTCCAGCCACAGGGGCTGGGCCAAGCGCGCTGCAGCTCTGCGATCATCGCCGGCGCAGGACAACAGCGTCGCGACATCGGCCAACGCCCGCGCCACAGGCTGATCGTGCTCCACGGCCCAAACGTCGAGGAACCGGATCAGAGCGGATCGTCGGGCTATCCGTCGACGGTCACGCCACAAGCCGCCTTCCGAAGAGACCGCCCCGATCCAGGCGGAGACGAGCGCCTCGGCATCCGGGGCGAGGGTGGTGATCTCGAGGGCGAGCTCAGAGCAAGCAGAAGCCACGCGCAGATCCTGAGCGAGGCAGGCGCGCAGGCGGCGCGGAAGCATCGGTTCGAGCAGGCGACGTGCCGCCTCGGAGTCGATCTGCAGAGCAGGCGGGGTCGAAGAGAATGCCATCGGCTTCCTCACTCTCAGCGGGCGACGCCGACGCGGTCGGAACCGCGGCGCTGGACGGAGCACCAAGCATGGGCGAGGCAGAGCACCTTGAGATCAGCCCGGCGTCGAGCGCGCCGCCCGAGCACGTGCACGAGCAGGTCGATGCAGGAGCCGTCACCTCGTACGGCACAGAGGCAGATCGCCGACATCGCCGGATCTAGGCGCCCAGGAAAGGCGATGGCCTCGGCGAGGACGTTGAGGGCGATATGGATCGCAGCCGCCGAATCGCCCCGGCAAGCAGCGGACCAGTTGGGGGACGGCAGGGGCTGCGCGGCATTCAGGGCAGCGGACAGGCGGCACTGCGCCGCCATATCGAGCGCCTCAGGGGCGAGGACGCGCCACCAGGACAGCGGCAGCGAGAGTTTGGCCGCGTCAGTTGTGCCGGAGAGATGGGCATCAGGGTCACGAGCGAGTGTCATTGAGACAGACCTGGAGAGCGCAACGGCGCGCAGGCGCACGGTGCGGGATTGATGGAGAGCGGGATGGACGCATCAGGGCGCGGCCGCGACCTGATGCCAACCCCGTGCGGTCAGGGCGCGAGCGGCGCGGGCGAGTGCGGGTGTTTGACGTTCTCAGGAACGGCGAGGCTCGCCAACGCCATCGTCAGAAGGTCCGGCACAGCCGCGCGCAATCGGGCTTGAAGCGCCGCCGTCACAGTCTCGAGCGCTGCCAAGACCGGGGTCGCGAACAGCTGATCTATGGCCGGTCCGCTCACCGTAAGGTCATCACCGTACCCGGCCCGTCCATAGACGTCGATCAGCACCGCGCGGATTTGCGCGACCTCATAGCCGAGTGAAGCCAGAAACGAGCGGCCCTGGACCTGCGCGCACCGCAGTACCCATTCGACTTGGTGAATTTTCCTGGCCTCATTTTTTCCGGAGCCTCTCTTGACCTCGGCGATGATGGCTCGACTCTCTTTCCGGTCGACCACGATTAGGTCGAGGAATACCGACTGCGCGACGGCGCCCGCGAGTTCGATCGAGGTCTGGTTGAGCTGGGCGACGCTGCTGGCGCGGACGAGTTCCTGGGTCGGAACGGTGATGGGCATCGCGACGTTGCGCAGCACGAGGTAGCGCCCGCTTCGCTCCAGGACGTCCGTAATCGTCGCCTCAATGAGGGACCCGTGCCTCTTGACCATGGAGGCCAGCACGGATCCGAGCTGCGACAAGCCTGGTCCGAGCAGGGGATCGGGCACAAAGGTCGCCCGGAACGCGCCGTCGAGCGCGGCCTGGGCCGCGGCCATCAGTTCGGGTGCGCAGATCTGCGGGATCGCGGGCTGGACGTGGCCGCAGCCGAGGGCCGCGGCGCTCCCGAGCGGGACGGTGATTCGGCTGGTCGGCGCGGATCCAGGCTGCCCACGTGCAGATAGCCGCTGTCGGCCGCCGCGTTGGGCGGCGGGGTGGGGGACGACGATGGTCATAGATGGTTTCCGTCCAGGCGACGCCAACCCGCGCGCCCTTCACCGAATGGCGGGGCGGCGAACGGGCTCGTTTCCGCGGCCTTAGAGCGCCTAACAGAACCGCCTGATCTGGTTGAGTGTGATGAGGCTGGCAGCGAGGCTGGTGAAGGCTTCGTAGATGTCTGCACGTCGCTCGTAGCGCACGGGCAGCCGACGGAAGCGGTTGAACCAAGCGTGCGTGCGCTCCACCACCCATCGGTGCCGGCCCAGCCGTTCGCTGCTGTCGATGCCGCGGCGTGCGATGCGCGGTACAATCCCACGCGCCCGGCACTCGTGTCGGCGCGGTTGAGCGTCGTAGGCTTTGTCAGCGTGCAGTTTGTCCGGGCGGTGTCGCGGCCGGCCCCGCCGACCGTTGCGCACGGGTGGGATGGCATCGAGGGTC
>NZ_FNVI01000079.1:0-1368 GCF_900107945.1 Methylobacterium sp. 190mf
CCGGCCCTTGCCGATCGCCAGCGCCTCGCCCCGCTCCGGAAGCTCGACGCCCACACCCTCGCCGCGCGGGTAGCGCAGCGCGATCGGGCCCGTGTCGTGCGCGTGGGCGGTCGCCACCATGTGCACCAGCTCGGCCTCGTCGGAGGCCGCCATCACGGTCATGTTCGGCAGGCAGCACAGGTAGGCCAGGTCGAACGCGCCCGCGTGCGTCGCCCCGTCGGCGCCGACCAGCCCCGCCCGGTCCAGGCAGAACCGCACGGGCAGGTTCTGCAGCGCCACGTCGTGCACCACCTGGTCGTAGGCCCGCTGCAGGAACGTCGAGTAGATCGCCACGAACGGCCGGTAGCCCTCGGTGGCCAGACCGCCCGCGAACGTCACCGCGTGCTGCTCGGCGATGCCGACGTCGAAGGTCTTGTCCGGGTGCGCCTTGCCGAACAGGTCGATGCCGGTGCCCCCCGGCATCGCGGCGGTGATCGCCACGACCTTGTCGTCGGCGTCGGCCGCCTTGATCAGGCTCTCGCCGAACACCCGCGTGTAGGCCGGCGCGTTCGGCTTGGCCTTGGCCTGCACGCCTGAGACCACGTCGAACTTGACCACGCCGTGGTAGCGGTCGGCCGAGGCCTCGGCCGGGGCGTAGCCCTTGCCCTTCTGGGTGACGACGTGGAGCAGGATCGGGCCGTGCTCGGCGTCGCGGACGTTCTTGAGCACCGGCAGCAGGTGGTCGAGGTTGTGCCCGTCGACCGGGCCGACGTAGTGGAAGCCCATCTCCTCGAACATGGTGCCGCCGCCGACCACGAGCGAGCGGGCGTATTCCTCGGCCGCGGCGGCGCGCTGGTAGAGCGCCTTGGGCAGGAGCTTGCCGAGCTGCTTGGCGGTCTCGCGCAGGGACTGGTAGGCGCCGCCCGAGGCGAGGCGGGCGAGGTAGGCCGACATGGCGCCGACGGGGGGCGCGATCGACATGTCGTTGTCGTTGAGGATGACGATCAGGCGCGAGTGCAGGGCGCCGGCGTTGTTGAGGGCCTCGTAGGCCATGCCGGCCGACATCGAGCCGTCGCCGATGACCGCGATGGCGTTGCGGCGCTTGGGCGGGCGGTTCTTCGACTTGGCGGCGGCGTTGTCGAGGTCGCGGGCGACCGCCATGCCCAGCGCGGCCGAGATCGAGGTCGAGGAGTGGGCGGCGCCGAAGGGGTCGTAGACGCTCTCGCTCCGCTTGGTGAAGCCGGACAGGCCGCCGCCCTGGCGGAGCGTCCGGATGCGGTCGCGGCGCTCGGTGAGGATCTTGTGGGGGTAGCACTGGTGTCCGACGTCCCAGACGATGCGGTCGTCGGGGGTGTCGAACACGTGGTGCAGCGCCACGGTCAGCTCGAC